>DASWKM010000023.1:0-15301 GCA_036396635.1 Acidimicrobiia bacterium | reverse complement strand
GCGGTGAGCCGTGCCCAGACGTTTGCCTGGTTCCTCACCGTGGCAGGTATCGGCTTGACCGCCCAGGTGGCCCTGCGCCAGCTTCTCGACGTCGACGAGCAGGACGCATGGGTCTATGTGTTCCTGGTGTCGATGCTGGGTTCCATCTGGCTGTGGTGGTCTCGCTCATCGGTGTTGCAGATGGTGGCAATGGGCGTGACGACATGGGCAACCTTCATCTCACTGATCTCACGTACCGAAACCCTGCCCGATTGGGCACTTGGTCTGTCGTTCGCCGGGCTGGGACTGGTTTGGCTCCTACTCACGTGGGCCGGTGCGTTCGCCCCGGCACGGACGAGCTATGCGATCGGTGGAATCGGGATGCTCATGATCGCCATCCCCGAGGGCAATCGGATGCCGTGGCCGCTGCTGGGGCTCCTGGTCGGTCTTGGCCTCATGGCGGCGTCGGTGCGCTTGCATCAGAACGTGCTCTTGGCTCTCGGCGTGGCCGGCCTCTTCGTCTACATACCCATGACCATCTTCGAGTGGTTTGGAGAGAGCCTGGGTGTGCCGGTGGCACTGCTGATAACCGGGTTGGTGCTGCTCGGAGTCGTCGTGGCCATCATTCGCCTCAGGAAAGACACCCAGCGATGAGCCGCCGGCGCCTCCTGGGCGCCATAGTGGCATCGGTCGTAGTGATCGCAGCCGTGGTCGTGATCATCGCCTTATCGGTCATCCCACTCCCCGAGTTCGCCACCCTCCCAGCAGGCGAGCTCGATGAGTCGATGTCGTTCGTTGACGAAGAGAGCTGCGTGCAGATAGCAGACCTCTCGACTGGATCGGTCACCGAGCTGACCTGTGAGCCGGATCAGGGCGCGATCGACCACTTGGCGTGGATCGACAGCGGCATCGAGATAACGACCTACTTCAACCAGCGGATCACGAAGGTTCTCGATCCCGAGACCGGTGAGATCCTGGAGACCCGAACCGGAGACAAGGCAACGGATCCTTCGGAAGCCGAGCGCCCGGCCGACGAGCTGTTCGTGAACAGACCGGATGAGGGGGTCATCGTCATATACGACGAGGACGACAACGAGCTTCTGCGCCTCAAAGCCCCCGAGCGGTACTGGATCGAGACGGCCACTCAAAGCGCCGACGGCCGGTTGGTCGGATTCACCGACTCGACGGGCCGTCTTGCCGTCTTCGAACCAGGCGGAGCCAGCCCGTATCTGGTGGCGGACGAAGTTCGCCCCTGGCCCCCACCGGTGTGGGCGCCATAGCGAGTCGCCCTTCAGCCCAGTGCCCGATCAGTGGCGCGCTCCCAGGTGACAGCGGTTGCCTTGGTGAACAAGCTGGAGGCGTCTCACTATTGCTGGGTCAGCCCGGCGAGAGCTTCCATCACCTCCAGCGGACCAGCAGTGAATCGCCCGACAACTCGACGGAAGTCCCCAACCGCTCACCTTCCCGATTCAGCGTCTCCATGAGCCAGTGCCGTTCTTCCGAAGCAGCCATGCCGAGCTGGAACCGGTGAATGAGCATCGGCACCAGCTCGAGCCTGATAAGACGACCCGAACCGGTTTCCATCTCGACCAGGTAGAGGAACCGGAGGTCGGGCCGATAGGCCTCGTGCCCACTGATGCCCTCATAGTCGTTGATCAGGTCTCCGCATCCGTAGAGGATCGGCCGACCGCGGTACACCTCGATCCCCATCGGGTGGTGGGAGGAATGGCCATGGACGATGTGTACTCCGGCTCGATCGATGAGGTCGTGGGCGAACATCTGGTGCGACAAGGGCACTCGGAAGCCCCAGTTGTGGCCCCAATGGATGGAGGCCACGACCACGTCGCCTGGTCGGGTCACACCGGCGACCCTCCCCGCCACAGTGTCGACATCGGACGAGGAGAGAGCCGTCAGCGCGACTCCCGGGCGATCTGGAAGCGCCCGCCACGAAGGCTCGATCCCGCTCGACTGCGTCCCCAGGGCGACAACCACGACCCGACGGCCCTCTCCCGCTCCCAGCACGGCCGGCTCTTCCGCCGCGAACGAGACGAGACCGGCGCCTGCCACCATCGCTTCGGCGCCTCGGACCGAGCTCACGGTTTGCTCCAGCCCCCGATATGACCAATCGAGCACGTGATTGTTGGCGAGAGTGCAGCAATCGACCTTCGCCACGGAGATGCAGGCCGCATTGTCGGGGTGCATCCGATAGTGGATGCCCTTGCCTGGCCACGGATCACCGTCATCGGTGATGGCCGTCTCCAGATTGATGATGCGAAAGGAAGCGCTCGACTCCTCGAGAATCGCAAGTGCGTCGCCCCATATGTAGGACGGGTCCACGGCGCGGGGTATCGGGCCGCCCCTCTCCTCGGCCAGGTCCACATAGTCGACGGCCGATCGGGCCCAACCTTCGTAGAGCGTCGGGTCTCCCGGATGACGAAGGATCTGGTCGATCCCGCGACCCGTCATCACGTCGCCGCTGAGAAAGAGCTTCACTTCAGCCATCGGGCCCCCGGGTTAGCAGTGTGAACGTACCATCAGCGAGTGGCCTGTCTCTTAAATAGTGTGCGCGTGTCTCCGAGCCAACGGCGTCATCTGGCAAGGAGAAGAGCGCAGTCGCAGCCGGGGAGCTGCGGCGAGCACTTCGACGCAGCCAGGGGCGTCGAGGGCCGGAGAGACGCCACAAGTATTTGTGAGACAGGCCACTAATTGCCTTATGAGATTCTCTCCCATACTGCAGACACGGGGATCGAGGCCACCGCCCCGAGCCTCGCCGGGCTCATAGATGAGCTGGCGACCGGGATGTTCCAGCTCATGGGGAAGGTCGAGCCATGCCCGTCGGATGACACGATCGAAGTGGAGCTGGCCGCCCCCACGCCCGAGGACCTGGTGGTCGAGATCCTGTCGGAGTTGCTTTATGTGTCCGAGGTCGAGGACATGGTGCTCTGTGGGTTCCACACCACGATGGCGGGACCGGCAACGGCACATGTGACGGCCGGCGGGGCACCGACTTCGCACGTAGACGTGACCGGACCGCCGATCAAGGGGGTCACCTACCACGACATCACCGTCGGGCGGAGGGGTGCCGGCTGGTTCGGACGGGTCTACTTCGACGTCTGAGACCTGAAATGGGCTTTCGCCTCTGACGGTCCGGGAAAGTCTTGGCATAGTGGGAGCGTGCAGCCTCACAAGATCTCTGAGTCGGTATGGGAGATCCCACGACAGGGAGGGATGCTGGTACCAGGGCGGGTATTCGCCTCGGATGAGTTGATGGAGGTGGTCCTCCAGGATCGGGCCACAGATCAGGTGGCCAATGTTGCCCATCTTCCTGGAATCGTGGTGGCCTCGTTCGCCATGCCCGACATTCATTGGGGTTATGGCTTCCCAATCGGAGGCGTGGCAGCGACAACCGTCGCCGACGGCGTCGTCTCACCCGGTGGGGTCGGCTTCGACATCTGCTGCGGAGTCAGGCTCCTCGCCACCCGATTCGATGAGGCCGATTTCGAGTTACATCGGGAGGACATCATGAATGAGTTGGACCGCCGCATCCCGCGCGGCATCGGCCGAGGGGCCATCGCTCCGGAGCGACTGGTCGACTCTGTCTTGGTCGATGGTGCCACCGCGGCTCTCAAGGAAGGCTATGGCTGGGAGAGCGACCTGGTTCGCTGTGAGGAAGGCGGCACGTCACGCGGCGCCGACCCCTCGGCCATCAGCAAGAAAGCGGTCACGAGGGGCAAGGACCAGCTTGGCTCACTGGGTGCGGGCAACCACTTCCTCGAGGTCCAGATCGTAGAAGAGATCCACGACGCCGGGGCTGCCAAGGCCTTTGGGCTGGCACCGGGAATGGTGGTGGTCATGATTCATTGCGGGTCGAGGGGCCTCGGACACCAAACCTGCACCGACCAACTTCGCCTGATGGGAGAGGCGATGCGTCGCTACGACATCAACGTCCCCGACCGTCAACTCGCGTGTGTCCCCATCGAGTCCGCCGAGGGCCGGACCTACCTGGCCGCCATGGCTGCCGCATCGAACTTCGCATGGGCCAACCGGCACATCCTCGCCCATGAGGCGAGGGCGGCATTTGCGTCTGCTTTCGGAATGTCGCCCGATCACACCGGCATGAGCCTCGTCTTCGATGTGGCTCACAACCTGGCGAAGATCGAGTCCCACGACGTCGACGGTCGCTCGACCCGCCTCTGCGTCCACCGCAAGGGTGCCACCCGCGCCTTCGGTCCAGGCCATCCCGATCTCCCGGACGGGCTCCAGGCCCACGGTCAGCCTGTGCTCGTGCCGGGATCGATGGGCACCGCCTCCTGGGTGCTTCGCGGGGTGGCAGGTAACCCGGCCTTTGCCTCGGCCGCCCATGGCGCCGGACGGGTGATGAGCCGAAAGAAGGCCGCCATGGCCTCTTCAGGACAAGAGGTGCGCAGAGGGCTCGAGGCCGGAGGGATCTCGGTACGGCCCGGCTCGGTTCGCCTCCTCTCCGAGGAGGCGCCTTTCGCTTACAAGGACGTTGACGTCGTGGCAGAGGTGTGCGAAAGGGCGGGCTTGGCCGAGAAGGTTGCTCGTCTCCGACCCGTGGGCGTCGTGAAAGGCTGATCCGACGCCGGATCAGGCGACCAACATCTCCTCATCGGCGGCGAGTTGCTTGGCCAGCAGATCAAGGGCCTCGTCGATGATCTCGCGTACCTGATGCTCGGGCACACCTATCTCCGCGGCGACCCGCGCCATCGTCGCAGGCTGGCCATCGGGGAGGCCAAAACGCAACTCGAGAGCCTGGCGGTGTTGTGGCGACAGAGTCTCCAGAGCCGCGCGTAGCGCATTGGCCGCCATTCGCTGCTCGACCTCATCATCGGGCGTCACCGCTTCCATGTCGGCGATGAAGTCCCCGAGCTCTGCCCCGTCGTGCCCGACAGGCGACTCGAGGGCAACCGTCGTGCCGGCAGCCAGCACCCTCTCGACATCGGCCAGCGAGATTCCCGTCTCCTCTGAGATCTCCTCGGGGGTTGCGGGGCGGCCGTTCCCCGATTGGATGGACTCGGCGGCGCTTCGCACCACCGGCACCAGGTCGAATATGCGGGTCGGGATTCGGATCGACTCGGCGAGTGTTGCCCGGGCACGCTGCATCGCCTGACGGATCCACCATGTGGCATATGTGGAGAATTTGAACCCCTTCCGCCAGTCGAACTTCTCGACGGCTCTCATCAGGCCCAGATTCCCCTCTTGGATCAGATCGAGCATGTCCACACCGGCCCCGGCGTAACGGCGAGCGTTGGCAACCACCAGACGAAGGTTGGCCTCCACGAAGCGGCTGCGGGCGAGCTGACCATCGCGGATCTCCTCCTGCAGACGCGCCCGCTCGGCCCCGTCTTCCCCACCGCCGTCGGCGAGAAGCTGACGGGCTCTCTCCCCGGCCTCCATCAATTGTGCCAGCCGGATCTCATCATCGGCCGTGAGCAGATCATGGGCGCCTACCCCAGCCAGATACTGGCCGAGCAGGTCACCGGTCAGACCCCTCCGATCGTCACCGAGACCACGGGATTTGGTTCTATTCGCCATTTTTCTGTCGAACGCATGTTCGCTGACTCGTATTCCGTGTGCAAGTCGAGGCAGAGCCCTCTTAAATGACTTTTGGCTCTGGTGGGGCTGGCGTCTCCCCGGCATGCTCGGGACGAGAGCGCAAGTGGTCTGTCGCGTAAATAGTGTGTGCGTGTCTCCGAGCCAACGGCGTCATCTGGCAAGGAGAAGAGCGCAGTCGCAGCCGGGGAGCTGCGGCGAGCACTTCGACACAGCCAGGGGCGTCGAGGGCCGGAGAGACGCCACAAGTATTTACGAGACGGGCCACGAGGAGGTCGGATATGAGAGCAAAACCTGGCGACCGTTTGATCATCAAAGGGCATCGGGTCGGCGCCATGGACCGAGAGGCCGAGATCCTCGAGGTTCAGGGTGGAAAGGGCAATCTCCGTTATCTGGTTCGCTGGAGCGATGGTCACGAGGCGTGGATCTACCCCGGCAGTGACGCGGTGGTCGAGCATTTCGGAGGACGGCCCAAGCCAAGTAGATAACGTCCGGGGCAATCTTGCATCGGGCCCCGATCGATGGGCCCCAGAAGAGGAGTGAGTTGTGTTCGCCGGCTCCATGCCGATCGGCCGTTTCTTCGGCGTCGAGGTGCGCATCGACCTGTCTTGGCTGGTGATCGCATTCTTGTTCGGATGGTCTTTCTACGCGCGGTTCGGCTCGCAATTCCCCAATCTGGCACCCGTGGCACAGTTCCTCCTTGCCGCGTTGTCGGTGGTCGTCTTCTTCGGATCGGTGGTCCTTCACGAGCTCAGCCACTCCGTGGTGGCACGTGGGTTGGGGATCCCCGTGGAGGGGATCACGCTGTTCCTCTTCGGTGGCGTCACCAAGACACGGATGGAGGCGCGGCGGCCACGAGACGAGTTTCTGGTGGCCGTAGCTGGTCCTGCCACGAGTCTGGTCATCGCAGGCGCGCTTTGGGCAACTGTGGAGCTCGGTGAAGATCTGCTGGCACCGTCAGTCCATTACGCCCTTGGGCACCTCGGGTGGCTCAACCTCGCCTTGGGTGTGTTCAACCTGCTCCCCGGGTTTCCTCTCGACGGGGGAAGGGTGCTGCGCTCGATCCTGTGGGGGACCAGCGGGAGCTTGGCCAAAGCCACTCGACGCGCAGCCGTTGCGGGAAAGGCAATCGCCACGGCAATGATCGCATTGGGGATCCTCGTCGTCTTCCAGGGTGACCTCGGTGGGTTGTGGATGGCAGCCATCGGATGGTTCCTCTTCCAGGCGGCATCGGCGGCAGACGAGGACGTGGTGCTCCGCCTCCTGCTCAAGGAGGTGAGAGCGCGGGATCTCATGTCCCCTGATCTGGTGAGCATCCCTGCCGATACGACCATCACAGAAGCCGTGGAGAGCTTCTTCCTCCGCTATGACCACTCGGCATTTCCGGTGGTGGACCTGGACAGGCCAGGGCTTGTGACGCTCAAGTCGGTTCGCCAGATCCCAACCGATCAGTGGGACGTGATCCATGTCTGGGCCGCCATGACCGGTCTGGACGATGCGTGTACGGTCGGTCCCACAACGACCATGGACGTCGTGATGGAGCGTCTCCGGGAGCAGGGAGAGGATCGAGTTCTGGTCGTCGAGGACGATCAGATCCTCGGGATCATCACGCCGCACGACGTGATGCGGTGGGTGCGCCGATCCCAGGAGTTGGGCCTGACCGAGTCCTCGACCTGAGTCCGGGATCCGGCGTCGCCAGACCGGGTCGGCATGCCCGGCCGGTGACCGGCTACATGTCCACAACGAGCACCGCGGCCCCGTTGACACGGTCACCCGCCAGGTCGGCCAGGGCCCTGTCGGCCGCGTGCAGCGGATAAGCGGTGGTCGTCGTACGTATTGGTATCCGGGAGGCGATCCGCAACAGCTCCTGTCCATCCGAGCGGGTATTGGCGGTCACAGACCGGATCTGACGCTCCCCGAACAACCATGCGTACTCCATACGAGGGATGTCGCTCAGATGGATCCCGGCTATGGCGAGGGTCCCCCCTCGATCGAGGGCACGCAGCGCCACAGGGACCAGGTCGCCAACAGGCGCGAAGACGATCGCCGAGTCGAGACCTTCCGGAGGCTCGTCGTAGGGACCGGTCGCAGAGGCGCAGCCCAACTCGAGGGCAAGGCGCTGGGCGTCCTCGCTGCGGGTCATCACGTGAACTGTGGCCCCCTCATGGATTGCCACCTGAGCGGTGATGTGTGCCGAGCCGCCGAACCCGTAGATCCCCAATCGCCCGTTCTCGGGAAGCTCCGCCCGACGCAGTGCGCGGTAGCCAATGATCCCGGCGCAGAGTAGGGGCGCGGCCTGCTCGTCGGTGAACCCCTCCGGGATGGGATATGCATATTGCTCGTCGACAACTGCGTACTCGGCATATCCCCCGTCCTCGTCCCAACCCGTGAACTTCGGCGACTCGCAGAGATTCTCGTCGCCACGACGGCACCAGCGGCACCGGCCACACGTGTGCCGCAGCCAGGCGATCCCCACGCGTTCCCCAACAGAGAACAGCCCGGCGCCCTCTCCGAGCCCTTCAACCGCCCCGACCACCTCGTGACCGGGGACGACTCGGTTCCTGCGCACCGGGAGATCACCCTCGACGACGTGGAGGTCGGTCCGGCAGACACCGCAAACGCCGACTCGGACCAGGAGCTCACCGGGTCCCGGTCTCGGGGCTGGGATGTCGGACAGCTGGATCGGCCCGCTGTCGAGTGGGCCTGGTGAGAGCACCTGCCATGCGCGCATGGCAGTCATTTTCGTCGCTGGGCTGGGGTTGGAGACCGAACGCCGGGACGGTCATCACACGACGCTCGACGCTTTCTATGCGCTCAGATGATCAATAGTGACGCGTAGAGCATTAGGAACCCGAATCGGGGCGCGTTCCGATCGGATTGCCAAAAGCGGTGGCGGGCGACCGAGTCTGGCCACTTCTCGGGGTGGCCCCCAACAGCAGCGATCGCCGGTCGCGATCGGCCACCTCGGTCAGCTCCTCTCGGGCCTTCTCCACCGCGACACGGAGCTTCTCGGCAAGCGGCTCGGCCACAGCGCGCACATCTTGTTGGCGGAGGTATCCGGAGACGTCCGGGACGAGGATCACCGAGAAATAGCTGCCGATGGCATCAACGTCATTGCGAAGTACCGGATAGTTGGCCGGCCCGATCCTCAGACTGGTGGGCAGACGGCCGTCGGGTGGGATGGCAAGGCCACAGAGCGTCCAAGGTGCGATGAGGACCACCACCGGTGTGTCGTGCGCCATGCCAACACCGACCACCTCCACGGCAAGGGCCGAGTTGGCCGCCGGGTCGTCGGAGAAGACATCCCGATCGACACCCTCGAAATACGTTGTGACTTTCGCACTGAATTCGGCAGGGCTCACTCCCAAGAACCTAAGCCGCTCCACGGTTTCGGATAGGGACTTTCGGCTCTATCTCGCATGCCGCACCTCTCCGTAGGTTCGGGGCATCGAAGCATGCCTGTTGACGCGGGCAGTAAGGGAGAAGGACATGCCCATGCCTGCCGTTTTGACCGCCGGTGAAACGCTGTACGACGAGCTGGAGGCCTTTGGTGTCACCCGACGCTCCTTTCTCACCTTCTGCGCGACGATGAGCGGTGTCCTGGCGTTGCCCTCCGTGTTCACCGAGCGAATCGCCCAGGCGCTGGAGGCCTCGGAGAAGCCCTCGCTGATCTGGCTCGAGTTCCAGGACTGCGCAGGGAACACCGAGTCGTTCCTCCGCGCTCACGATCCCGGTGTCGCCGATATCGTCCTCGACCTTCTCTCCGTCGACTACCACGAGACGATCATGGCCGCCGCCGGCGCCCGGGCCGAGGCCGCCAAGCAGGCGGCCATCCAGGCCGGTGGGCACATAGTGGTCGTCGAGGGATCGGTGCCCGTGGCCGACGGTGGCGTCTACTGCACCATCGGTGGGAAGACTGCGATGCAGCTCCTCGAGGAGGCGGCGGTCGGAGCGGCCGCGATCATCAACGTGGGGACTTGTTCCAGCTTCGGGGGGATTCCGGCCGCCTCCCCAAATCCGACCGGTGCGCGGGGTGTTCCTGCAGTCATCAAGAACGTCCCCATCATCAACCTTCCCGGCTGCCCGATGAACGTCGACAACCTGTTGGGTGTGGTTGCCCACTATCTGACTTTCGGAGCGCTGCCGGCGACTGACGAGCAGGGCCGACCGTTGTTCGCATACGGTCAGCGCATCCATGACAACTGCGAGCGCAGGGCTCACTTCGATGCCGGCCAATTCGCCCTGGAGTGGGGTGATGAGGGACATCGCAAGGGCTGGTGTCTCTACAAGCTGGGATGCAAGGGGCCCAGCACGTTCCACAACTGCCCTACGCAACGATGGAACAACGGCACCAACTGGCCGGTCGGGGCGGGGCACGGATGTGTCGGCTGCTCGGAGGCCGACTTCTGGGACACGATGTCGCCGTTCTACGAGCGTCTTCCCAAACCGCCCGGCTTCAACGTCACCACCACCGCCGACCGCATCGGCCTGACCATTGTCGGGGCCACTGCGGTCGGATTCGGGGCCCACGGTGTGGCCAAGGTCATCCAGCACAGGCGAGCGAGGAACCAGGAGGCGGTTCCCCCCGACGACACCGAACCGGAAGGTGGTGAGGAGCAATGACGCGCATCGCTGTCGACCCCGTAACCCGTATCGAGGGTCATCTTCGTGTGGAAGCAGAGGTGAACGGGGGGTCGGTGACCGACGCCTGGTCGTCTTGCACGATGTGGCGCGGCATCGAGACCATCCTCAAAGGTCGTGATCCTCGCGACGCCTGGTATTTCACCCAGCGCATCTGTGGCGTATGCACCACGGTCCATGCGCTGGCCTCGGTGCGAGCGGTGGAGAACGCCCTTGGCATCGTTCCTCCACTCAACGCCCAACTGATCAGGAACCTGATCGGGCTGAGCCAGTTCGTCCAGGACCACGTGGTCCACTTCTACCATCTCCACGCCCTCGACTGGGTAGACGTGGTGTCGGCGCTGGACGCCGACCCCGTTGCCACTGCCGCGCTCGCCTCGTCGATCTCCGATTACCCCCGCTCCGGTGAGAGTCACTTCGCGGCGGTGAAGGAGCGTCTGGCCAACTTCGTGGCCGGCGGGAGGCTGGGGCCGTTCGCCCAGGGCTACTGGGGCCATCCGGCCTACCGCTTGCCTCCGGAGGCGAATCTCATGGCGGTGAGTCACTACCTGGACGCCCTCGACTTCCAACGTGACTACATCCGGATCCACGCCATCCTCGGGGGCAAGAACCCGCATCTCCAGACCTATCTGGTCGGGGGCATGGCGGTGCCCATCGATCCGAGCAGTCAGAACGCCATCAATGCCCAGACCCTGCTACAGATGCGAAAACTCCTGGAGAACGGGCTGAACTTCGTGGCCCAGGCGTACATACCGGACCTCCTGGCAGTGGCGCCGTTCTATACAGAGTGGGCCGGCATCGGTGGCGGCCTGGGCAACTACATGTCATTTGGCGATTTCCCCACGGGGACCCAGAACCCCTCGATCGACCCCGACGCGCTCTATCTGCCGAGGGGGCTCATCTTCAACCAGGACCTGTCCACCGTCGTCACCCTCGATCCGACCAAGATCACCGAATACGTGGCGCACTCCTGGTACAGCTACGACGGTGGGGACGATGTGGCCCTCCCTCCATTCGAAGGAGAGACCTCCCCGAACTACACCGGACCCGAACCTCCGTACGAGTTCTTGGACACCGACAGCAAGTACAGCTGGCTGAAGTCGCCCCGCTACGACGACACGCCGGTGGAGGTGGGGCCTCTCGCCCGCATGCTGGTCGCTTACGGGTCTGGCCACAGCAGGGTCAAAGAGCTGGTCGACACCGTCCTCGGCGTCTTGGGGGTCGGTGCCGAGGCGCTGTTCTCCACCCTGGGTCGAACCGCCGCCCGAGGCATCGAGGCCCAGGTACTCGCAGAGCGTTCGCTGGAGGTCCTCGATCAGCTCGTGGCCAATATCGGTGGTGGTGACATCGCCATCCACAACGGTGACCTGTGGGAACCCAGCACCTGGCCTGCCACGGCATCCGGCTTCGGGATGCATGAGGCACCCAGAGGCTCGCTCTCGCACTGGGTGACCATCAACGACGGGGCAATCGACCAATACCAGATCGTGGTCCCCTCGACCTGGAATGCCGGCCCGAGGGATGGCAACGGTGAGAGAGGCGCCTACGAGTCGGCTCTCCTGGGCACACCGATAGCCGACCCGACCCAGCCCCTGGAGATCCTGCGCACACTTCACTCCTTCGACCCGTGCATGGCATGTGCTGCCCACGTCCTCGACAAGGACGGCACTCCGATCGTCGAGGTGACCGTGACATGAGTGTCCGCGACACGGGCCAGACCGGGGAGATGTACGAATCAACGCCGCCGCGGGTGACCATGCGGGTGTGGGAGCTGCCGGTGAGGATCACCCATTGGGTCATCTTCCTCTCGGTCATCGTCCTCTCCGTGACCGGTTTCTACATCGGCAACCCCTTCATCTCAACAGGCAGCGACCCGCGCTTCCTCATGGGAACCGTGCGGTCCATACATGTCGTCTCTGCCTGGGTGATGATCGCCGCGGTCATGGCCAGGATCCTCTGGGCGTTCACCGGCAACCGCTGGGCACACTGGGATCAGTTCATACCGGTGGGGGGTGGCCGGCGAAAAACCATCGGCCAGAATCTCAAGTACTACCTGTTGCTGCGTCGTGACATCCCCAAAGAGATCGGCCACAACCCGCTGGCCGGGATCACCTACACCGTGGTCTACTTGATGTTCTTGGTTCAGATCGTCACCGGTCTGGCCCTGACGGGTCTCGACAACCCGGGAGGGATTCTCTCCAACCTGACCGGCTGGGTCTTCGGCATCGGGTCGATCCCTGCGGTCCGTTTCACCCATCACATCATCATGTGGCTGACCTGGGGCTTCATCATCCATCACGTGTACTCCGCGGTCCTCGTGGACACCGAGGAGAAGAACGGTCTGCTCTCGTCGATCTTCAGCGGACGCAAGGAAGTGGAGAAGGATCTTCTGTGATGGAAGACGTCCTCGTCCTCGGTCTCGGCAACGAGCTATTCACAGACGAAGGAGTGGGGGTGGTGGCCTCCCGGCTGATCGAGGGAATGGGTCTGCCCGCGGTGGAGGTGGTCGACGGTGGAACACTCGGCCTCGCCCTCCTCCCCACCATTGAAGGTAGGCAGGCGCTCTTGATTCTCGACGCCTTCCTGTCCGAGGAGCTGGCACCGGGGGAGATAGTCGATCTCGACATCGAGGACTTGAGACGGGAAGCCCGCCTCCTCTACTCGGCCCACCAGCTCGGGGTCAACGAGGTGCTCGCCGCGGCGGATCTCGTCGGGGCGACACCGGGCCTGGTGGCTGCGGTAGGCATGGTCCCGGCCTCGGTTGAGACCGGGTTTGGGTTGAGCGGCGTGGCGGAGAAGGCGTTGCCCTCGATGGTGGACAAAGCGTTGCAGATCCTGGCCTCCTGGGCCGTCAAGGAGATGGCGCATGCATGAGCGCGCTCTCGTGTCGAAGACGGCGCTGGACCTGCTCTCGCTCGCCGGTGACCTGCCGGTGAGCAATGTGACGCTCGCAACAAGCCCGGAGACATCCCCAGAGGTCGTGGAACAGGCGTGGCGGTCCGCAACCGACGGCACCTCGGTCGGGGCGGCCACCCTCACCTGTGTAGTCCGCGACCATGGTCTCCAATGTCTGGATTGCGGCGCCCGGTATCGAGGAGACAAGCTGAGCTCTTGCCCCGAGTGTGAAGGCAACGGTTTGATCGTCGATCCCGCCCCCGAGGTCATGCTGAAGGACTGGGCGATCGGCGAGGTGATCTGATGTGCCTGGGCACCGTCGCCGTTATCGAGAAGACCTGGACCGAAGGTGGCGTGGCCATGGCCACGGTCGAAGGAAAACCCGTCTGCCTCATGTACACGCCGGAGGCATCGGTCGGCGACGTCGTCCTCATCCATGTCGGGTTTGCCATGGAGATCCTCGATGAGGAGAGGGCATCGCAAGCGTCGGCACTGCGCCGGGAGATGGCGGGACTGGAAATAAGAAAGGAAACACGACGATGAAGCCAAAGCCTTCGGTGGTGCCACACACTCGGGGATGGGGGGTCGGAATGGCCCTCATCACTGCGATCATCAGTGGGTTCGCCATCTTCACCAACAGCTACGGGGTGGCGTCCTGGGCTGAGTCAGGAGTCTCCAGTGGCCCCTACACCACGGCCAAGAACCTGGTGGCGGCTCTGTTCCTCGGAGGGCTGCTCTTCGCCATGTCCCGCAGGCACTCAGAGGATGGCTTCACCCGACCGACGACCCGGTCGCAATGGCTGGGCCTGGCAGCAGTTGGCCTGATCGGCGGCAGCGTGCCCTTCCTCCTCTTCTTCGAGGGCCTGGCGCGTGCCACCTCGACCCAAGCAGCCTTCATCCACAAGACCTTGATCATCTGGGTCGCCATACTGGCTGTCTCCCTGCTCAGGGAGAGGCTGGGGTTCGCCCACGTGGCGGCCCTCGGGCTCCTGGTGTGGGGCCAGGTGTCACTGGCGGGAGGGATCACGGACCTCGGTCTGGGCAGTGGTGAGTTGATGGTGCTTGCCGCCACGCTGATGTGGTCGGTGGAGGTGATCATCGCCAAGAGACTGCTCTCCACCCTCTCCGCTCTGACGGTCGGCACGGCTCGCATGAGCTTGGGCATCGCGGTGCTCGTCGCCTATGGAATCGCCACCGGCGCCTTCGGTGGGCTCGCGGGGCTGGGATGGTCGCAATGGGGGTGGGCGCTGTTCACCGGTTTGGTCCTCTTCGGCTATGTGGCGACCTGGTACGCAGGTCTAGCCCGTGCCCAGGCGATAGACGTCACCGCGGTCTTGGTGTTCGGAGCCGTGATCACAGCCGCTTTGCAGTCGGGCTTCAACGGAGTCGACCTCGCGACGCAGGGCCCGGGCCTGATACTCCTGACGATCGGCACGGCCATATTCGTCGGTGTCGGCATGGTCCGCTCCCGACGAACCGAGATCCTGAGTCGATGACGCCCGGGGGGGTGCGTTTCGCCCGCTACGCATATCCACCCAACGCGCTCGGGTACTGCGGACCGGGCGACCACCTCGCCCTCTTCGAGTACGGGACCCAGGGTGTCGAAGACGGGGGGTTGAGGGCCCTGGCCCGTGAGTTCGATGGAGCCTGGCCCTACCTCGACCTGATAGCTCGCTGCAATGGCCTCGAGCCTCTCGACGAGACGGTCGTGGAGTCGTACTGGGTCGGAAACGGGCTGCTCTCTCAGGTCGGGGTCTCAGTCTTTGGAGACTCGATGGCTGAGCGCTTCCGGGATCGAGTAGGTGTCGCCTGGGAAGCTGTCATCGAAGCAGTCACGGCCGGAGCCAAACCACATCACGGTTTCCACGTCTTCTGTGTCTATCCCTGGGTGGGGCTGATGCGGACTGGCAGCACCAGCCAGCCGCTCCGAGTCCTCGACCAATGCCGGATCCGATGGGGGACGGTGACCGAGGTCGAAGGCGACACTGCGGTGGTGCGCTCACAGCCCCTGGTGCTCCAAGATGACCGACTGTCGTTCGGCCCCCCACGCCCGGAGACCGTGGTCTGGGCGGCGGATGGCCGCGGGCTCGCCGAGCGAGTGACGCCCGGAGACCGGGTGGCCATGCACTGGGGGTGGGTGTGCGAGCGACTCTCGTCATCGGCGGTTCGCACCCTGGAACGAGAGACGGCCATCGCCATGAGGCTGGCCAAC
>DASWKM010000022.1:0-12799 GCA_036396635.1 Acidimicrobiia bacterium | reverse complement strand
GCTACTTCCGCAACGAGGACGGCATTGTAATGCCCGCAACAGGCCAGCCAAAAGGGCTACCTACCAGTAGAACCAAACCCTCGGGTGCCTCGTTCCGTGGTATTCAGGGTATCCACCTCGATCCATTCGACATCCGGGATCGGGACGATGGCAAGCTGGCCGATTCGCTCGCCACGAGCGAAGACCACCGTCTCGGAGCCATGATTGATCAGCAGGACGCTCACCTCACCACGGTAACCGGGGTCGATCAGCCCCGGCCCATTCACCACGCCCACCCCGTGCCGTGCGGCATGACCTGATCGGGGCAGCACCAGACCGGCATATCCCTCGGGGATGGCCACGGCGATTCCCGTGGGAACCGATGAGCGATCACCCGGCTCCAGCCTCACCTCGACACGGGAATGGAGGTCGACGGCAGCATCCCCGCCATGCGCCTGGTGAGGAGCGGGTAGTTCTGCATCGAGGCGAACGAAGTTAATCTTCATGATGTCCAGGGGCGCCGGGCGGAGCAGACCAGACTGTAAGCGAGCCAGTTCATGACTGCGACAATCAAACCGCCCGATCGGGACCGCCAGGCTCGACGCAAATACATCCGTTTCTCCTTCATGGAGAGCCTTGGGTTCTCCGATGCCGTCAGCGTCTGGTCGGATGGACCGCCGCCCGCCCCGTCGTCTCCGCCGCCTCAGCCAGCGCACCAGCGCGGCCGACATGAGGCTTCTCCGCCGCTGCCCGACCCCATTGCTGGGTGGACACCCGCCGAAGTCGGCTCCAGGCTCAGCGGTGGCAACTTTCGATGGGGTCTTGCCACCTTTCTCACCTTCGTCGTCGCCGGTCTCACCTTCTTTGGGTTCTGGCTCTTGCAGCGCCCGAATCTGGAGGCAGAGTCGCTCATGACCGAGGTCCTCGCCCAGGCGGGGAGCCTCGAGGCTAGTCTCGTCGCCCTGGAGCGCATCAACGGTGATTTGTCGAGCCCGGCTGTTTCGGCGGATACGTCTGACCTGCTGGCTGTCGAGACGACCGCGCGGACCCTGTTTCAGATCTCGGCGAACATCCCCACCACGGATCCGGAGACGCGTGCCGCTGTCGCCGGCGCTGCCAGCACGGCCCTCGACGCGGCGAGAATGCTCAACGGCGCCCTCTCATATAGGCAGGCAGTCATCCCAATCCTGGTCTCCCCCGATCTCGAGACCGACCCCACGTTGATCGAGCTGGACGAAGCGGCCAGGGTGTTCGGGGACTGGCAGCTGGGTTTCGACAACGTCCGCACCGCATTGCCTTCCAGTGTGCTCTCCGATGTGACCAACGAGCTCGACACGTTGTCCCGGGAGCTTCCCACCCTCCTCAGGGCGTACGTCGACGCCCTCCGTGAAGACGACCAGGCAGGCGTCACCGCGGTCATCACCGGTCTGGACGGGAGATTGGGCGAGGTCGAGGACTCCCTGGGCTCCGCCCTGACCGGTGTGCAGGAGAGCGTGATCACCCGGATCGAGGACACCAGACACGCCCTGGCGTTACTGCTCGGCTGAGTCGAGCGCCGCCATCTCTTTCTCGAAGTCGGCGGCATCCTTGAAGTCCTTGTACACCGAGGCGAACCGGAGATAGGCGACCTCGTCGATCTCTCGGAGCCTGTCGAGGACCAGACGACCTACGTCCTCAGACGACACCTGGGCTCCCCTGCTCCTCACTGTCTCCTCGAGCTCTTCCACCAGCTCCTCGACGTCTGAGCCCGATACCGGTCGGTCGGCCAACGCGGCGGAAATGCCGGAGGCGAGTTTGGCCGTTGAGAAAGGCTCGAGCCGCCCGGTTCGCTTCATGACCATCAGTTGAGGCTCGACCCGCTCATAGGTGGTGAACCGGTGGCCACATTGCTCGCACTGGCGACGCCGTCGTATCGAGGCGCCGTTCTCGGCCGGCCGGCTGTCCACCACCTTGGTGTCGGTGGCGTCACATGAGGGACAGTGCATCGCCCCAGGGTAAACGGACGACGTCAGCTCAGCCTCTTGGGCCGATGACCCTGCTGAGGACGGCTGCGTGCACCAGAGTCGCGATCACCAGAATCATCCTCGCGGAATCTGGAGAACCTGCCCGGGGTGGATGAGACTCGTGACGATACCGGACCGATCCTTGATCGCCCGGATCACGGCTCGGACGTCCTCACCGGGGGCGATGTGGTCCGATGCGATGTCCCAGAGGGTGTCGCCTTGGGCGACGACGTACTCGATGGCGGGGCCCGGTGGCTCGTCGGCGCCGGCAGCCCCTCCGATCAGGAGAAAGACGGTGCAGATGGTTGCAAGGAGCACGGACAGCTGAACGGAAAGCTGTGAGTGTGTCATCTGCATGTCTCCCTCCTGATCGGGCCCGCTTGGTTGTTTGCTGGATGACATTCGGAATGACCGAACGTGCGTTCGACACTTTACCGAACAGTTGTTCGATGTCAAGGGGAAGCGGCGGCCAGCCATCCGGACCGGAGACCGTGCCCCGCCCGCCATGTCGCCAAACGACTGATTACGTTGGCGTTCCACACACACAAGAGGAATCCGGTGCCTCTGACCGACAGAGACCTGGCGGTGTTCAACGCCATCGTCGAAACTCTTCTGCCTTCGGTCGAAGGTGACGGTCCGGCGTGGACCACCCCTGGCGGGGAGCTAGGACTGGCAGAAAAGCTCCCCGCAGTCTTCGCCCGGCTCCCCCACGACCAAAACCGCAAGGACATCAAGCTGTTCCTCAGCCTGCTCGACTCGAGAGCCGGAGGACTTCTCTTGTTCGGTCGGCCGAAGGCGTTCACCAGCCTGGGCGAACGCGATCGGGCCGAGGCCGTGCGCAGCATGGAGCGACACGTGGTAGGTCTCATCCGGGGAGGGATCAGGGCACTCAAGACCCTGACCGGTTTCCTATGGGTGTCGACCGAGGACGCGGCCAACCAGCCGATCACTTGGGCGGCTATCGGCTATCCGGGTCCCGACGGCCCGCCTCCTCATGTCCCCAAGCCGATCGAGGTGGTCGAGGTCGAGACCGACACCGAGATGTCCTGTGATGTGGTGGTGGTGGGCAGCGGTGCGGGTGGTGGAACCGCGGCGGGAGTCCTCGCATCGTCGGGTCTCGACGTGATAGTTCTCGAGGCAGGCGATTATCTCAACGAATCCGATTTCACCCACCTCGAGGCCGACGCCTATCGGGACATGTACCTCGACAAGGCGCTCAACACCACCGCCGATGGTGGGGTGGCGATCCTCGCCGGCTCAACGCTCGGTGGTGGCACCGTGATCAACTACACAACCTCGTTTGCCACTCCCAGGCCGGTTCGAGAAGAGTGGGACCGGATCGCTGGCTTCGATGGCGTGTTCACCGGTGATGGCTACGCCACCAGCATCCAGCAGGTCGAGAGGCGCCTCGACGTCAATCGGAGCCACGGGTGGCCGTCGACCCGAGCCCGGTTGATGGAGAAGGGACTTCGCCAGATGGGTTGGCACGTCGACGAGATGTCTCGAAACGTCGCCGGCTGCACCGAACGCGATTGTGGCTACTGCCCCCTTGGCTGTCGGATCGGCGCCAAGCGGTCCTCCCTTCTGACGTATCTCCAGGATGCGGTCGACCACCGTGCCCGGGTTGTCACCGGTGCGCATGTGATTGAGGTCACCACCGAGATGGGCAGGGCAACCGGGGTCATTGCCCGTGTCGGTGTTTCGAGGTTGGTGGTGAGGGCCGAGGCGGTCGTGCTCGCCGCCGGGGCGCTCAACACACCGGCCGTGCTGTTGCGTTCACGGCTGGGTGGGCCGGCCACCGGCGACTACCTGCATCTTCATCCCGTGACCGCGGTGTGGGCACGCTTCGAGCAGAGGGTCGACCCATGGACCGGCATCATGCAAACCCGATACTCCGACGAGTTCGCCGATCTCGACGGTCATGGGTACGGCTTCAAGTTCGAGACGGCTCCGCTTCACCCCCTCTTCCCGGCTGCCTTCATAGGTTGGGAGGACGGTGCGTCGTTCAAGCGAGACATCCTGGGGCTCGGTCATCTCGACGTGGGTGGGATTCTGCTCCGCGACCGCGATCACGGCAGGGTCGTCGTCAGAAGGGACGGATCACCGGTGTGGAAGTACGCCCTGTCCAAGTACGACCAGGCTCACATCCGGGAAGGGGTCAAGAGGGCGACCGAGATGTACGCGGCGGCAGGAGCCGACGAGGTGATCTCGTCGACGATCCGTCCCATTCGCTGGCGTCGAGGCGACTCGGTCGAAGCCTTCATGGAAAGTGTCGACCGCATCGGATACGGGTCGAATCGAACCGGCTACTTCACCTTCCATCAGATGGGCTCGGCTCGTATGGGCTCGAATCCCCAGACATCGGTCGTCGACGCCGCCAACCAGGTTCATGGGGTTGGTGGTCTCTATGTGATGGACGGGTCGTGCTTTCCTGCCTCGTCCGGCGTGAACCCGATGGTGTCCATCGCGGCAATCGCCCATCGCGGGGCGACCTTGTTGGCAGCGAGGATCGGCTGAGGCACCCACCGAACAGATGTTTGGTTACCGAGCGGTGCGGCGCTAACCTGGCGAACATCCGTTCGAGGAGGAGTCACAGATGCTGACGGATAGACAGCAGCAGGTTCTCGACTACATCAAGAGGACAGTGGGAGATCGGGGCTACCCACCCTCGGTCCGGGAGATCGGCGATGCCGTCGGGCTCAGCTCACCGTCATCGGTTCACGCCCAGCTCAACTCGCTGGTTGCGGCCGGGATGATCAGGAAAGACCCGGCCAAGCCACGGGCCATCATGATAACCGATCAGTCCTCTGGCCGGATGGTCGGCGATCGCCGCACCCGTGACGTGCCGCTGCTCGGCCGCATCGCAGCCGGTACACCCATCCTCGCCGCCGAGCACGTCGAAGATGTGATGGTGCTCCCCACCGAGCTGGTCGGCGATGGCCCCGTGTTCCTGCTCGAAGTCAAGGGGGACTCGATGATCGATGCCGGAATCCGTGATGGCGACCTGGTCGCCGTGCACAAGCAGTCAGATGCCCGGGATGGCGAGATCGTCGCCGCCCTCATCGGGGGCGAGGAGGCAACGGTGAAACGACTCCAGCGCAAGGGCGGCATGGTCTTCCTGCACTCGGAGAACCCGGCCTACAAGCCCATGGTGTTCACCGAGGGCGTGGAGTTGATCGGAAAGGTCGTCAGCGTTCTTCGACGGTACCCGTAAACGAGTACTCCGCGGGACCCCGCAGCCAGGCCACTCCGTCGCGCATGTCGATGCTGGCCACTCCTCCCCGCATGCTGATCGTCACCGGGTTGGCCAGCTCGAACCGCTGGTGGGCAATGGCCGCCACAGCGGCCATCCCCGTGCCACACGCCAGGGTCTCACCGACACCACGCTCCCACACACGCATCTCGATGACATCGTCTCTGATCGTGGCGAACTCGACGTTGGTCCCACCTGGGAACTCCGACTGGAGGGCATGGCCGATGCCGGCAACGTCTGCCTCCGCCGGGTCATCCACGAATGTGATGGCATGGGGATTGCCCAGATCGACCAGCTCGAACTCGGCACCCGCGATCGAGCGGGACCCTTCGAGATAGGCATGCCCCAGCTCCACCTCCACACCGTCCTCGAGGACCCGCACTCCCCTGGCCCCCAATTGAGTGTCGACCACGAAGTCGCGATCGACGGACCATCCACCGTCATAGGCATACCTGGCGACGCAACGCAACCCGTTGCCGCACATCTCCGCCAATGAGCCGTCGGCGTTCCAGTACTCCATCCGGATCGGATCACCCCTGGTCACCACGATGACACCATCGGCGCCGATGCCGAATCTCCTATCACACAGGTCCGCGATCTCATCGGGGGACATTTGCCGAGGTCCCTCGACCACGACGAAGTCGTTGCCCAGACCATGCATCTTGGTGAATTGGATCGCAATCAAGTCAGCTTCTCCATCACCCGCTCGACCCGGGCCGTCTCATCGTCCATCCAGGGTATCCACTGGATTCTCGGATCCCTCTGAAACCAGGTCCGCTGTTTCTTGGCGAGCTTCTTGGTGTTTCTCGAGATGGACTCGAAAGCCTCGTCCTCACTGCAATCCCCGCGGAGAAATCGGAGTATCTCCCTGTAGCCGACTGCGGCACGGGCGGTCCTACCGAGCCGCCCATCGAGTCGGGCCACCTCCTCGACGAGCCCGCCGCGGCGCATCTCGCCCAAACGGGTTTTGACCCGCCCTTCGAGCAGGTTGCCCGGATCGACGCCGACTGCGGTGAAGCTCTCCTCAGCCACGTAGCGTCTCAGGTCGCCGGCCTCGGCAGAGGCCGCCCGGGATGTCGGGGTCTCACCGGTGAGGCGGACGACCTCGACTGCACGGAGCACACGCCTCCTGTTGGCGATGTCGACATGCCTGGCCGCATCTGCATCGACGGTGGTCAGCTCGGCGACCAGCTCAGCGGGAGACATCGCCTCCAGCTCTCGACGGAGGCTCGCATCGGTGGGGGCAAAGCTCATCGGGTCGACCAGGGCGCGAAAATGCAGACCCGATCCACCGACGATGATGACCGGTTCCTCGGTGCCTTCGATCACCGCCTTGCCCAGCCTCCTGAACTCGGCAACGCTGAACTCTTGGTCGGGATCGACGATGTCGATTAGATGGTGAGGGACTCCTTGCCGCTCGATCAGGGTGGGTTTGGCAGTGCCGATGTCCATGCCGCGATAGACCTGCATCGAGTCGACCGAGATGATCTCCGCCCCCAGCCGCAGAGCGATCTCGATTGCCAACCCGGTCTTGCCCGACGCGGTGGGCCCCAGAATGGCGAGAACTCTGCTCAGACCGGTGACCCCACCAGATGATACATTGCGGCCGTCTCGAGACTCACATCCATGAAGGAACCGCATCGATGGTGCCCGTTGACATGGACGATCTTTCCGGTCCGGGTACGGGTGGTGGCGACATCGGGGTTCTTCCGCGATGGCCCCTCGGACAAGACCTCGACGGTCAGGCCGATTATCTCCCGGTTGAGCTCTGCGGAGATCCGGTTCTGGGTCTCGACCAGGCGGCTGAACCGCTCCTGGATCACCACGTCATCGACGAAGCGGTCGGTCATCTTCGCCGCTGCGGTCCCCGGCCTCGCCGAGAAGATGAACATGAAGGCATGGTCGAAACGCGCCTCCGTGATCACTCCCATGGTGAGCTCGAAGTCTTCGTCGGTCTCGCCGGGGAAGCCCACGATTATGTCGGTCGACACCGCCAAACCCGGGATCGTCTCCCGGGCCATGGCAAGACGGTCCATGTACTTGCGTCTGTTGTACCCGCGGTGCATTGCGGCAAGGACTCGATCCGAGCCGGATTGGAGAGGGAAGTGGAGCTGCTCGCACACCGCCTCCGTCTCCGCCATGGCGTGGGCGACATCCTCACGAAAGTCATTGGGATGGGGGCTGGTGAACCGGACCCGGCGTATCCCGTCCACCGCTCCCACCCGCCGGAGCAGGTCGGCGAAGATGGGACGACGGCGCCCGTCGATGGCGAGGTCCCGTCCATAGGTGTCGACGTTCTGGCCGAGCAATGTCACCTCGACCACCCCATCGGCGGCGAGGCGCTCGACTTCACGAACGATGTCTCCGGGACGCCGGGATACCTCGACACCCCTCACCGACGGGACGATGCAGAAGGTGCAGGTGTTGTTGCAGCCAACCTGGATGCTCACCCAGGCGGAGTGTTCGAGCTCGCGGCGTGCCGGGAGGGACGACGGCATCGCCTGGAGCTCATCGACCACCTCGGTGATCGGTCCCCACTGCTCGGCATGGTCCATCAGGTCGAGGACGCGATCCAGGTTGTGTGTCCCCATCACCACGTCGACCCACGGCGCCTTCTGCCGCACCATCTCCCGGTCCTTCTGTGCGGCACAACCGCCCACCACCAGGAGCATGTCCGGGTTGACGTCCTTTATCGCCTTGAGCTGGCCGAGGTTGCCGTACATCCGATTGTCGGCGTTCTCCCGGATCGTGCAGGTGTTGACGTAGACGACGTCGGCAGACTCGTACCCGTCGGTCGGGCTCATCCCGTCCAGCTCGAACAACCCGGCGATGCGCTCCGAGTCGTGCTCATTCATTTGACACCCGAAGGTGCGGATGAAATAGCTCTTCCCCGCCCTGGTCGCCGGTCGGGTCGACCTCTCACGGACGGTCGGCTGCGGGATCAGGACGGTCTGGGACATGGAATGCGGTCAGCGGGCGTAGTCGGTGGCGCGGAACTCGCGGATCACCGTGACTTGGATCTGGCCCGGGTATTGGAGGTCCTCCTCCAGCTTACGAGCGATCTGACGGGAGAGCTCGCGGGCCTCCAGATCGGAGACGTTGCCCGGGTCGACCACCACCCGAACCTCACGCCCCGCCTGGAGCGCAAACACCTCTTCGACACCGGTGAACTCGAGGGCGATCTTCTCGAGACGCTCGAGACGCTTCACGTACCCCTCGAGAGTCTCCCGACGCGCACCAGGGCGGGCGGCGGACACCGCGTCGGCTGCCTGGACCATGACTGCAAGGATGGTCCGGGGCTCGACCTCGTTGTGGTGGGCCTCGATCCCGTGGACCACGGCCGGGTCCTCGTTGAACCGCCGGGCGATCTCGGCGCCGATCAGGGCATGCGATCCCTCGACCTCATGGGTCACTGCCTTGCCGATGTCGTGCAGCAGGGCGGCACGTTTCACCGGGCCTGGCTCGACACCCAACTCCGACGCGAGCATCGATGCGATGTTGGCGGTCTCGACCAGATGGGTGAGCACGTTCTGCCCGTAGGACGTCCGATACTTGAGGCGTCCCATGAGTGTGATCAGCTCCGGGTGCATCCTGGAGACTCCGACTTCAACCAGTGCCCACTCCCCGGCGTCCCTGACCGATTGCTCCACCTCGGCCTTGGCCTTCTCATAGGCCTCCTCGATCGACGCCGGGTGGATACGGCCGTCGGCCACCAACCGCTCCAGCGTCAACCGGGCCACCTCACGTCTGACCGGGTCGAAAGAGCTCACCGACACCGCCTCGGGCGTGTCGTCTACGATGAGGTTGGTCCCGGTCACCGACTCGAGGTGTCGTATGTTGCGGCCCTCCCGGCCGATGATCCTGCCCTTCATCTCATCGGAAGGCAGCTGGATCACCGAGACCGTGGTCTCGGTGACCACCTCGGCGGCGAGACGTTGTATGGCGGTGGCGAGGATCCGACGTGCCCGACGGTCGGCCTCCTCACGAGCCTTCATCTCCATGTCGCGAACGAGGATCATCGCCTCACGACGCGCCTCGTCCTCGACCTGACCGAGTAGCTCGGTCTTCGCCGCCGCGACGTCGATACCGGCCGCCTTCTCGAGCTGGTGACGCGCCTCCTCCTTGAGCCGCTCCAGCTGGCCGCGGGTGTTGGTCACCTCGTCCTCCCGATCGATGAGCAGTGACTCTCTCTGGGCCAGGTTGGATGCCCGTTGCTCCAGTGTCTCCTCACGCTGAGTGAGCCTCGACTCGAGGTTGGAGAGCTCGAGCTTGCGATGTGCCAGCCCCTCCTCCTCCCGCTCTCGATAGGTCTCGGCCTTGGCCCTGCCCTCCTCCTCGGCCTTGGCGAGGATCTTTTTGGCGTCGAGCCGGGCAGAAGTCACCAAGTCCTCGGCGGAGATGACATCGCGCTCACGACGACGGGCTATGGCGAGCCGGGCGATCAGATACCCGAAGCCAAGACCGATGGCGACCCCCAGGACTGCCAGTCCTATCGCCTCGGTAGCACTCATTGTGGTCCCTTCCCCCGGGACCTCTGAGACAAGAAGTGCCGGCGCCCCCCTCGGGGCCCGGCACACGAAATGAAGCGGTTTCAGAATCGAGGGATCAACTAACCCTGGTTCTTGGCGCTCCTTCTGTCATGTCTCGTAGGTTCCGGTGTGGTTTCAAACTGTTTCGTGTGTCAGACCGTCATGCTACCGCACAAGCCGGCATGCTCGAACACTTTGTTTCCTGGGATTCCCGGCTACTCCTGGGCCGTGGTCTCCTCGACCTCATGGACATCTTCGACCTCATGGACATCCTCGACGCCTTCGGCCGGCTCGGGCCCTTCGGTCTCGACCATGCCGACCGCCTCGAACACCTTGGCCTGGAGTTGCATGGCCAGCTCGGGGTTCTCCCTGAGGAACTTCTTGGCGTTCTCCCGCCCTTGACCGAGTTGATCCTGGTCGTAGGTGAACCAGGCACCGCTCTTCTTGACCACGCCTTGATCGACCGCCACGTCGAGGAGGCTGCCTTCCCGTGAGATGCCATGACCGAACATGATGTCGAACTCGGCGAGGCGGAAGGGCGGGGCCATCTTGTTCTTGGCCACCTTGACCCTGACCCGGTTGCCCACGTTCTCGACGCCGTCCTTGATCGATTCGATCCTCCGGATATCGAGACGAACCGACGAATAGAACTTGAGGGCACGACCCCCCGGGGTCGTCTCCGGTGACCCGAACATCACACCTATCTTCTCCCGGAGCTGGTTGATGAACACCGCCGTGGTCCGTGACTTGTTCAGTGTGCCGGCGAGCTTTCGCAACGCCTGGCTCATGAGACGGGCCTGGAGCCCGACATGGGTGTCACCCATCTCGCCTTCGATCTCGGCGCGGGGCACCAGCGCCGCCACCGAGTCGATCACCAGCACGTCGAGGGCACCGGAGCGGATCAGCATGTCGGCGATCTCGAGGGCCTGCTCACCGGTGTCGGGTTGGGAGATCAACAGCTCGTCCACGTCCACTCCGATCGCCTTGGCGTAGCCCGGGTCGAGGGCGTGCTCGGCGTCGATGAAGGCGGCGATGCCGCCGTTGCGTTGTGCCTCCGCCACGATGTGCAGGGCAACCGTAGTTTTCCCTGAGCTCTCCGGCCCATAGACCTCGACGATGCGGCCCCTGGGCACCCCACCGATACCGAGTGCCAAGTCCAGGGAGAGTGCTCCGGTAGGGATCACATCCACCTTGCGTTGTGCCGCCTCACCCATCTTCATGATTGCGCCCTTGCCGAATTGCCTCTCGATCTGGCTGACCGCCATCTCCAAAGCTTTGTCGCGTTCCACTTCGCGTCCTTCCTGACTCATCTTCCACCAACCGTATCGGGCACCACTGACAAGAAACCAGAGGATAGACCGAACAAGTGTTCGCACTCGTGATTTACCCGATCAGATCCACCGAGTCAAGGGGCTCGTAACGGGCGCCACCCCGCCCGAGATGACTCCGATAGACGACGACCCGATCACAGGGCCAGCTCAGGTCGAGCTCCTCGTCCAGCAGACCACGAACGTCGACCGGCGGCCTGATCCTGGCGAGGGTGAGATGGGGATGGAAGGGACGCTCCTCGGGAGCGAGACCGGCTCCCTGGGCGGATTCCTCCGCGTGCTCGCTCAGCAATCCCAAGGCCTCGCCCCCACGGCCCACCCCTGCCCAGAAGACCGTTGCCTTCCGCGGCCTGGGGAATGCCCCGAAGACGTCGAGCGAGACCCGGAACGGCGACTGGGTCTCGGCCACCGCCAGTCCCGACAGGAACCGCTCATAGGTCACATGGTCGATGGTGTCGAGAAACCGCAGGGTTATGTGCCAGTTGTCCGGAGGGACCAGACGTCCCGGGATCTTCAGATCCGAGAGCCGATCGGAGAGGGCAAGACGGATCTCCGGCGGCAGCGGCACCGCGGCGAACACCCGCCCTAGGTGCTCCACCATCTCCCGGACAAAGCCAGACGGGTCAGGTGCAGTGCCGACGTGACCCCATAAGCCCGAACCCGCTCCCGGTCCCCCGGCATCACCAGCTCACGAGCCATTGCCTTCTCGGGTGTTGCCACCGCCACGATCACGGTCCCCTGCGGTCGCTCCAGGGGCTCGGGGCCTGCCGACCCGGTGACCGCCACGACGACGTCTGCGCCCAGGAACTCGCGACCACCTTGAGCCATCTCGATCGCCGTCTCCATGTCCACCACCGTCGTCGTGTCGGTGACACCGAGTAGCCGCTGTTTCAGCTCGTTGTCATACGCGACGACTCCACCCCTCACCACGGCCGACGCCCCCGGGATCGAGGTGAGAGCGGCGGACACCAGCCCACCCGTCATCGACTCGGCCGTGCCGATCGTCCAGCCCCTCTCGGCGAGGAGCCCCATGATCACGCCCTGCACGGTCTCGTCGTCGGCGCCGAATACCCATGGCGAGAGACGGTCACGCACCTCGTCCTCCACCGGGCCAATCAAGGCGATCGCCGATGCGCGATCGGAGGCCTTGGCGGTGATCCTGACCTTGATCTCACCGGCCGAGGCGAGGAAGGCGATCGACGGGTTGGCCGAGCCTTGATAGAGGTCGTCGAGGATCTCCCCCACCCCCGACTCGCTGTGACCCCAGGTGCGGATGAGACGGCTCACCACCACCGCCGGCCCGTTGGAGCGGGCCACGATCCGGGGCATCAATTCCTCGAACAACAGGTACTCCATCTCGGCCGGCACACCGGGGATGCAGAAGATCAGCGTGCCCTGGTAGTCGAGAGCGAGACCGGGAGCGGTGCCCTTCGGGTTCATCAATATCTCCGCACCCTCCGGGTGATGGGCCTGCTGGAGATTGGACTCGGGCATGACCCGGCCCCGTCGCTTCCACCAGTCACGAAGATGGTCGGCATACTCCTGGCTGAACACCATCTCCAGTCCGGTGGCCTGACACAGGGCTTCCCGGGTCAAGTCGTCCCGGGTTGGGCCGATCCCACCGGTGATGATCACCGCGTCCGAGCGATCGACCGCCAGCTCGATGGCCGCAGCAACCCGATCTAGGTTGTCCCCGACCACCTGCTG
>DASWKM010000021.1:0-8256 GCA_036396635.1 Acidimicrobiia bacterium | reverse complement strand
TCGTGCCCCGCCAGGACATCGGCCATCCCGGGACACTGGGTCTGGCCTGGGACGGCGGATACGGGCAGATGGGCGAGGTCAGCGATGTTCGGAGCATGCGTTCGACCCGGCCTTTTCGGATCATCGAAGGTGATTTGCCGCCGGTCTGCACCGGTGAGTTGACGGGTTGCCGACCCGTGACGATCGACAGCTGGGCGTACCCGCACGATCCCGCCGATGTCGGTCTGGGGTTCGAGCCGGTCGGATACGACACCACCTTGGGCCCGATGAGCGCGTGGCTGGTCCCTGCCGCCTCCAGCAGACGTTGGGCGATCCTCATCCACGGTTGGACCGCCGAGAAGAGGGAGGCGATCCGCACCCTCCCCGTCTTTCACGAGAACGGTTACAACTCACTGGTCATCGACTACCGCAATGATCGGGGCATGCCCCGGGACCCGTCGGGTCATCACCGATTCGGATTGACCGAATGGGAAGAGGTCGAGGCAGCGGTGGAATTCGTCATTCAACGTGGGGCATCCGAGGTCGTGCTCACCGGATTCAGCACCGGTGCGGCGCTGGCGATGTCGTTTCTGGAGCAGTCCTCCAAGACGCACCCGGTGAGAGGTGTCGTGTTCGATGCCCCCAACGTCATCTTGGCCGAGGCGATCCGTCTGGCCACGACCGAGGCCAAGGCAACTTCATTGATGATCGAGTTTGGAATGTGGATCGCCGACCTCCGCTGGCGAATCGATTGGAACGCGACGAACTATGTGCAGCGAGCCACGACGATCCTCCAGGTGCCGACCCTGGTCTTTCACGGGACCGCCGACCGGACCGTGCCGATCACGGTGAGTCGCCAGCTCGCCACCCGACTGCCCGATCTGGTCGAGCTGGTGGAGACACCCGCCGCCGGCCATGTCATGAGCTGGAACGCGGATTCGGAGCGTTACGAGCGATACCTGGGTCGGTTCCTGAGCAGGCTCTAGAACTGGACTGCGGCTGCGGCCCAGTGGAACCCGGCGCCGAATGCGGTGAGGAGGACCAGGTCGCCCTCTTTGATGCGGTTGGTGTTGACCGCCTCCCACATCGCAAGAGGAACGGTCGCCGAGCCGGTGTTGCCGTATTTGTGGATGTTCACGTATACGGCATCCTCGGCGAGACCGAGTCTCTTAGTCACCGAGTCGATGATCCGCTTGTTGGCCTGGTGGGGGATGACCAAGTTGACCTCGGACATGGAGCGACCGATCTTCTGGAGGACGTCGGTGGCTGCCTCGGACATCCGTCTCACCGCCTCGGTAAACACCCGGCGCCCGTCCATGACGAGTCTGTTGTAGTCGCCGCTGGCGAGGGACGCCGCATTGAAGGGATTGCGGGTACCACCAGCGGCCAGGGTCAGGATCTCGGCGGCGCTCCCATCGGTGCCGGACACGACAGCGAGGACTTCGGCACGACCGGGCTCGGGGCCCAACACCACCGCTCCCGCGCCGTCGCCAAAGAGGATCGCGGTCATCCGGTCCTTGAGGGAGATCATGCGACTGATCAGCTCGACACCGATCACGAGCACGTTCTTGGGCTCGACCGAGATTCGGGACTTGGCGACATCGAGTGCCTGCACGAACCCGGCACAACCACTGCCACCCAGGTCATAGGTGGGCACATTGCGACATCCGAGACGGGCCTGGACCAGCGCCGCGGTATCGGGGGTCATCATCTCGGGGGTGTCGGTGGCAACCACGATCTCGTCGACGTCATCAGGTGTGAGATCGGCATCCTTGAGAGCCGAGACCGCCGCCTCGGTGGCGAGAGTCATGGTCGTCTCGTCATCCGCGGCGAATCGCCGCTCTTTGATGCCGGTGCGCTGGGTGATCCACTCGTCGCTGGTGTCGACCAGCCGCGCCCAATCGTCATTGGTGACGACGCGCTTGGGAGCGTATCCCCCGAACCCCAGAATGTGTGCCACTGGGACGCGATGCTAGTGACACACCACTTGCGGCAAACCCACCTTCTGTTGGCTCGATCTAATGGGCCCTGATGCGTGCTGAGCAGGCACCGTTGCACAACAGATTCGATGGCTCGATCCAATGGGCCCGGGTGCCTGCTGAGCAGGCACCGTTGCACAACAGATTGGAGCGACCGGTCAGGAGCGGGGGACCTGGCGGATCTCGATGCGCTGGTCGAGGTTGAAGACGATGCCGGCCATGCGACGGACGTCCTCTGCGGATATCTCCCCCAAGAGGGACACACGCCTGGTCAGGTCCGTCACCGGTTGATCCGGGTAGAGGTGCGCGGTGATCAACCCGTCTGCCAACATCCCGTTGTCGTATATGTCGAACTCGTCACGGAGCTGTTCGATGGCGGTGTTGAACTCGTCACCGGTGGGACCGTTGGCCTGGAGGCCCGCGAGATCGGCAAGCACCTCATCGGATATCCGCTGCAGATCGGTCGGGTCGCCCGTGGAGTGAATGAAAGCCTCGGCGAAGGGGTCGGGGTCACGCTGGAGGTCGATCGAGCCGAGGATCGAATAGGTTGCGGACAGTTCCTCTCGTATCCGCACTCGCAGTCTGGCGGAGACGATCAACTCGAGCAGACGAGTTGTCACGCGGTCACGGGGCTCCGCTTCGAGCTCATTGGTGAAGAAGAGCCCGACCTGACCCTGCTCGCCTGCTCCGGCCTCCACCGTGAAGACCTGAACTTTCCGGGGCGGCAGCGGTTGATTGTCCACAAAGCCCTGGATCTCGGAATCCCCGGGGAGGTTCCCTATGTAGCGCGCAGCGAGCTCGGTCACCTCAGCTACGTCGAAGTCACCGACGAAGGCGAATGCGAACTCGCCTGCATCACCGAACCGCTCGTGGAACAGCTCTTCGGCCCTGGCCACGTCGAATGCCTCGAGTTGTCCCTCGGTGGGCAGGACGAAATACCGCGGATCGTCGCCGTAGTACCCCTGATTGAGCGCCTCGTCGAAGAGGACCTCGGGTAGATCCGCTCGAGATGCGTTCAACGTCCTCATCTCGTCCAGGACGGCGTCGACCGCGGTGGCGTCGAATCGCGGAGCGGTCATGATGAGGTAGATCAGCTGCATGAGGGTCTCGACATCCTTGGTGGACGATTCGCCGATGAGACCCTGGCGGGTCTCCGAGATCCATGGCTCGATGCTCACGACCCGGTCGGCCAGGAATCGCTGCAAGGTGGGAACGTCGACGTCGGCTACGCCGCTGCGCTGCACGATGCCCGTCATGAGAAAGGCCTCGGGGAGGTCTTCGATGTCGATCAACGACGTCCCTCCGAAGCCCTCCACCGTGGCCAGCACTCCCTGGGAGGCGATGTCGCTCTCCCATAGGTAGACGGTTGCGCCATTGCCGAACACGAGGGTGGTGAACCCGAAGTCGGGATCGACCGTCGTTTCTGCGATCAGAGCCGGGGCAGGAGTCTGCATCAACTCGCTGCGGGCCTCTCCCTCGTCGCCTCTCGGGCCGAGAGAGACGGTGGGGAGCCCTTCGAGGATGGCGAGGATCCTCTCCTCGCTGGGTATGGCCAGACCCTCGTCGTCAGGCGCAACGACGAGCACAACCGGTGCTCCACCCAGCACCGACGTGAGCGCAGCCTCCATGTCGGCCTTGGTCAGCAGATCGACGATGTCCGACTCCACCTTGAAACGCTGATCGGGGCTCATCATGTGACCACGTTCGAAGTGATGGGCGACGATCTGGTTGGCGATCTCGGTGTCCTGGGTGCTCTCTTGTTGGGCATGGAGCTGTTGGGATGAACTGGCGAAACGGGTGATGGCACGTTGAAACTCGGCATCGGTGATGCCCTCGCGGCGAATTCGCTCCATCTCGATTAGAACATCCTCCATGCCCTCGTCCGCGAGTTTGGCCCGGACCTGGACGTCCACACCGCGTGCCCCGATCGCCCGAGTCCAGTCGAAGTCGATGAGCGCCGCGGAGAGCAGGGGCCCGCTCCCGAGGAGAGCGTCGTCAGTGAGTCGATCGGTGAGAATCTCCAGCCCCAGCGACAGCGCCACCGTTCCCTGGTAGTCGCCGACGGTGACGAGTGGGGTGGACGGGACCGGCCAGATGACGGTGACGCCGGCGCTGGCCGCCTCCTCATCGACGAAGCTGGCTGCTCTCGGCCGGCTCGGGGATTCATAGGTGGCGGCCCTCCATTCCCTCGGGTCCTGCGCAGCCTCGATGTCTCCAAAAGACTCGATGATCATCTCCTCCATCTGGTCGAGATCGAAGTCACCGACTGCGACCACGGCCATCCGATCGGGCCTGTACCAGTCGTCGTAGAATCGTCTGAGCTGTGCAGGAGACGTGCTCCTGATCGAGTCGGCCGTCCCGATGGGGAGGTGACCCTGATAGCTCGTATCGGGGAGTATCAACTGCTGAAGAAGGTCATTGACCCTGGCATTGAAGCCTTGGGCCCTGAGCCTCCACTCGTCGAGTATCACACCTCGTTCTTCGACCACATCCGTTTCCGTCAATGTGGCCCGGGTTGCCCACTCACGGAGGACATCGATCCCGAGCTGCACCAGGCCCTCGTCGTCCGTGGCCAAGCTCAGCTCGTAGACCGTCTCGTCGAATGTCGTGTGAGCGTTGATGTCCGGGCCGAAGCGCGGGCCGAAGGCCTCGAGTGCGTCGATGAGCTCGTTCCGGGGGAAGCGCTCGGTGCCGTTGAACATCATGTGCTCGAGAAAGTGGGCTATTCCCGCCTGATCCGGGTCTTCCTGAACCGAGCCGGCATCGACCACGAGCCGCAATTCGGCCCGTCCGCCCGGTGAGTCGTTGTATCGGAGGTAATAGGCGAGTCCACTGTCCAGCCGGCCACTGACCACGTCGGCGTCCCGGGGAAGCGCCAGACGTAGACGCGGGTCCTCCCCGGCGACCGTGGTGGAGGTGGCGTCACCGGTGGTGACGGGCGATGAGATCGTGGTCGTCGAGCCGGAGGACCCGGTACAGGCGACGAAGACCAGGGCCAACGCCACCGCGAAGGCTGCTCTCCTCGCCTCCATTCTCATCTCGGGCCCATCGTGACGACACGATAAGTGACGGCTACACCTAGTGGCCGGCCAGTGGCCGGCGCCGAACACGGAAAAGTGCCGGATCGGCGACATTCGGCGAGCAGACGAGTCAACAATTGCCTGCTTCGAAAGGGGAAGTATGACCGCTGCACCTCCCGCAGTGCGGAATCTGTTTCGCGCCGCGCTCGTGATCTTCGTGATCACCGTCGTGATCGGCATCCTCAACGGGACAGACGTCTGGGATCCACCGCGAAACACCCTGCTGACGCATGTTCACGCCGGGACATTGGGGTGGATCACCCTGTCCGTCTTCGGCGGGGCGTTCTGGATGCTGGGGCGCGCCGACGACGAGTCGTCAGCGCCTCTGGCCAGATACTCCATCGTGGCGCTTTCCTTGTATGTGTTCGCCTTCTGGTCCGCTGACCTCTTCGACACGACGGAGACAATTCAGAGACCCATTGGTGGCACCCTCGCCTTCATCGCCATCGTCTGGATGTTCGTGTGGGCCATTCGCCAAAAGCGTGGCACGTCCTGGAATGTTGCCGAGTTCGGCATTGGCCTAGCCCTTCTGTTTCTGGTGATCGGCGCCATCCTCGGGATCCTTCTCGGTCTTCAGCTGGCCGACGTCGAGATAGTCGCGGCCGAGAGCGCCGATCAGCTGGGGGGCGCCCATCCCGCGGCGATGGTCATCGGTTACGTGGTTCTCGCCTCGATCGCCATCATCGAATGGCTGCTGCGAGGCACGGCCACCCCTGGCGTTCGTGCAGCCAAGGCGGGGGTCGTCCAGATGAGCCTCCTCTTCCTGGCCGGCCGATTTGGGATGCTGGGACTCCTCCTCGACGTCGAGCCGCTGTTGTTGCTGAACGTCCCCTTTCAGGTCACCGGCATCCTCATCGTGCTTTGGAGGCTGCGCCATGAGTTGGCACCCAGTCGGTGGCGTGGGGACTTCCTCGGCGTTTACCTGCGCACCGCCGTGCTCGGTCTCGTCTTGGCCGTCGTGCAGACCGCCAACGTGATCCGGCTGTTCGTGTCTGGGGGCGAGGACGAAGAGGCGCTCTTCGAGATGAGAGCCCTACATCCTCGCCCTGGATCACACCACCTTCCTCCTGGTGGTCACCAACATGGTCCTGGCGATGATGGCGATGTCGGCCGTCGTGTCGGACATGGCCAACCGGGTGATCTACACAGGGCTGAACGTGGGGGCGGCGGGATTCGTCGTCGGGCTGCTGGCCGAGAGCTCGACGTTGAAGCGGATCTTCACCCCGATACTTGGGTTGGCACTCCTCTACGGGATCTATACGCACCTGACCGCCAAGCAACCGGAGAAAGTGGCCGCTGCCATGTGACACTCTCGCCCCAGGTCCGACTCGGACCGGGGCTGGCACGGCTCGCTCGTGTTATACATCCGGAGACGACGGCTCTTTCGATCTGACCCTGCCGGTCGTGCCCGGCTGAGCAAATGCCACCAACACACGACGTCCGCAACCAGCCACCTCCCCTGGAGGGCTACAACCTCTATGCCACCGACCCGATTCTCGACGAGGCGGTGACCGCCCAGGGTGCGAAGGGCTCGAGGGACGATCTCTTGGCATTTGGTGAGCTGGCGGGCGGCGCCGAGACGTTCCATTGGGGATTCGAGGCGAACCGGCACGAGCCGGAGCTCACCACCCACGACCGATTCGGCAACCGGGTGGATCGCGTCGAATTCCACCCCGCCTGGCATTCGCTGCTCGATCGGGCCGTGAGTCATGGCCTCCATTCGCTCCCATGGGAGAAAGACGCCCGAGAGGGAGCCCATGTCACCAGGGCCGCCCTGAACTACTTGGCGGGCCAGGTCGAGTCGGGCCACTCTTGTCCGATATCGATGACCCATTCGGTCGTCCCGGCATTGCGCACGACCCCTGAGGTCGCCGATGCGTGGCTGCCACGCATCACGACACGGTCGTATGACCGCACTTTTCGTCCCGCCCATGAGAAAACGGGCGTTCTCATGGGCATGGGCATGACCGAGAAGCAAGGCGGATCGGATGTGCGCGCCAACACCTCGCTGGCCAAGCCGCTGAACGGGGGTGGGCCCGGGATGCCCTATCTCGTCACCGGTCACAAGTGGTTCACCTCGGCCCCGATGTGCGATGCGTTTCTCGTCCTCGCCCAGGCGCCGCGTGGTCTCTCGTGCTTCCTGCTCCCCCGATGGACTCCTGAGGATGTCCCCAACGCATTCCACATCCAGCGGCTCAAAGACAAGCTGGGCAACCGCTCGAACGCCTCGAGCGAGGTCGAGTTCGAGGACGCCTGGGCATTGTTGATCGGAGAGGAGGGGAGGGGCGTGAGAACCATCATCGAGATGGTGAACGGGACTCGGCTGGACTGTGTGGTCGGGTCGGTCGCTCTGATGAGACAGGCCGTCTCCCAGGCTGCCTGGCACGTCGAGCACCGTTCCGCCTTCGGCTCGAGACTTGCCGAGAAGCCCTTGATGCAGAACGTCATCGCCGACCTCGAGGTCGAGGTCGAGGCGGCGACTCTGATGATGACCAGGATCGCCGGCGCCTTCGACAGAGCCGAGTCAGACCCGACCGAGGCGTCGATCAAACGGATCGCGCTTCCCATCGCCAAGTATTGGGTCACCAAGCGAACCAGCGAAGTGGTCCGGGAGGCCCTCGAATGTCTGGGCGGCAACGGCTACGTCGAAGAGTCGATCATGCCCCGCCTCTACCGGGAGTCACCGGTCAATGCGATATGGGAGGGCTCAGGGAATGTGATCGTCCTCGATGTGCTGCGGGCGGCCGGTCGGTCGCCCGACAGTCTCCGCAAGTTCATAGCCGAGCTAGACGCCGGCCTGGGCGTAGACGAGCGGCTCGACCAGGCGATCGAGAGGGCTCGAACCGCCATCGACGCCACGACCGACCTCGAGTTCGAGGCACGGAGAGTCGTCGAGACGATGGCCATCGCCTGGGGCGGGTCCCTGCTCGCCGGTCACGGTGTCCCGGAGGTGTTCGAGGCGTATGCCTCGTCGCGCTTGACCGGCCGCCATGGTGCGCTCTTTGGCACCCTCCCACATGGGACGGATTCGAGTGTGATCGCTCGACGGGCGCTACCTGTCACTTGACTTTTGTGGATCACCAGGTGGGCACGTACGACGTCAAGGTCTTCATGTAGCTGGTCCTCTCGAAGACCTCAGGGTCCGGTACCGACGAGTAACTCAGGCTTCCCCGGGCCTGGTCCACAGACACGTAGTCGTGCTCGGTCAACCAGGTCTC
>DASWKM010000020.1:0-19545 GCA_036396635.1 Acidimicrobiia bacterium | reverse complement strand
GTCGAGCCGTTGTTGCTCGAGCTTGGCCTCCTTGCCAAACGAGGTCAGGGCCTCCTTCTCGAACTCAAAGCCGACCAGGGCCGTGGCCGCCGCCACGACCAGGGCAACCACCACCGGGGCGAGAACGTCGGCGATCACGTTTGCCTCACCGAGGCTGAAGGCGACGAAGGCGATCGCACCGCCGATGGTGACCGTGACCAGGGCATGTGCCCACCACGCCAGAAGCAGCCCGGAAACGGCTGCTATCCCAAACAGGATTGGCTCCGTAGTCGTGTTGAGGTCGGGGATGAGGGCAAGAGCGGTGATCCCGGCGATCAACGCCAACAGCCACCCTGTCGCGACCAGGGGAGCGATCCGGCTTGCCATGATCCGGTCCCATCGGGTCGCCGTGGCCACTATCAACAGGGCGGCCAGCCCGGCCATGGGCACGTAGAACTCGCGCTGGGCGAAGAGCTGGCTGCCATCGTCGAGGGGGCTGCGCACTGCCTGGTAGCCGATGATGATCAGGACGACCCAGGCGACCGCAGATGCCCGGCGCAACAGAGATGACCGGAATCGGGCCATCGACTGATGCACGGTGACGTTGAGGCTCTCGCTGGTCATGGGGTTCGGACCTATCGAAGTATTCTCGGCGTTTCTGCTGCTCCGATCGAGGATTGTTATTGGCTCTGCGCTCATTCGGTGATGGTTCGCTGCTGGCCGAGGTCTATGGCACGGGACCGCCGCGGGTCCTCGCCTTGCACGGCTGGGGCAGGCGGGGCAATGACTTTGCCGCGGCCCTGAGCGGGCTTTCCGGGATTGCCCCCGACCTCCCCGGCTTCGGGGCGACACCCGCACCCGAGAACGTCATCGGCGCCGAGGGCTATGCGGACGTCGTCCGGCCTCTCCTCGAGCTGTTCGCCAGCCCCCCCGTGGTGGTCGGCCACTCGTTCGGGGGACGGGTAGCCGTATGCCTTGCCGCCGAATTCCCCGACATGGTTGGCTCTCTGGTCCTGACCGGGGTGCCGTTGATCAGGCAACATCCGACCCGTAGGCAACCGACGTCGTTTCGCGTGGCACGGTGGGCCAATCGGATCGGCGTGCTCTCAGACGATCGCATGGAGCGAGCGAGACGTCGTGGTGGCTCGGCCGACTACCGGGCTGCAACCGGCGTGATGCGTGACATCCTGGTCAAGGTGGTCAACGAGAGCTACGAGGGAATGCTCGATCGGATCACGAATCCCGTCCGGATGGTGTGGGGCTCAGACGACACCGAGGTACCGGCGATCGTCGCCGAGATGGCGGGCCTACGGCTCCGAGACGCCTCGCTCGACATCCTGGCCGGTGTCGGTCACCTCGTGCCCACCGAGGCGCCGGAGGCTCTCAACGCGGCCATCCGGGAGATGCTTCAGTGACCTGGCTCCTCGCCGCCGCTTGTACGGCAGCCTCGGTCCTGGCCGGGTTGCGATGGCTGCGGATCGCCCAGCGGGAGCACTATCTGGCGCGCGAGGTCACCAGGTTCTCTTTGCGCTGGTGGCTCTCGTCACCGATCAACGTCCTGTTGATGCTGATCGCATCGGCCGGCACCATTGGAACCCTCCTCGACGTGCGCTGGGGCTACCTGGTCGCCGTGGCCCAGATCGGGCCGCTCGGTCTCAGCCTCAGGGGTGTCAGCTCTCCACTCACCTGGACAGGCCGTCTTCGCCGTTTGGCCGGCGTCAGCGGAGTCCTGGTGCTTGCGGCGTATCTGGGCGGTGCGGTCACGGGACAGCCACTGGCAGTCGTCATCCCGCTGCTCGCCCTGCCTCTATTGATCGACCTCTCCCTGTTGGTGTTGGCGCCTGTTGAGAAGTCTCTGGGCAACCGGTGGGTGGAAAAGGCGGTGTCCAAGCTCGCCACCACCGGAGCCGAAGTCGTCGCCATCACCGGGTCATATGGGAAGACGACGACCAAGGGCTACGTGGCCCACCTCCTCGGTGGGTCCAAGAGGGTCGTGGCCAGCCCGGCTTCGTTCAACAACCGGATGGGCCTGGCCCGCGCCATCAACGAGGGTTTGGCACCCGGGACCGAGGTGTTCGTAGCCGAGATGGGTGCCTACGGGCCCGGTGAGATAAGGGAGATTTGTGAGTGGATCCCACCCAAGGTGGCGGCGATCGTGGCGGTCGGGCCGGTCCATCTCGAGCGTTTCGGGACGTTGGAGAGAATCGTCGAGTCCAAGGCCGAGATCCTGGAAAAGGCGGAGATCGGCGTGATCTGTGTAGACCATCCGCTCCTGGCCGATCTGGCGCTGAAGCGCTCGGACGAGATGGAGATAATCGAGGTCTCGACCGCGGACGGAATCGAGATTCGAGGCGGGAAGGTGATGGACGCTCCCGACGGTGTCTTCGCCGCCAACCTGGCGGTGGCAATCGGCATATGCGATGCGCTCGGCGTCGACCCGGGTGAGGTCGAGGCGCGCATGGGCGACCTGCCCGTCTCCGAGCACCGCCAGTCGGTGGACAGCGCCGAGGCCGGGTTCGCTATCATCGACGACACGTTCAACTCGAACCCGGTCGGCGCCCGGTCCGGGCTCGATCTGCTGGCGCGGCTCGGTGCCTCTGGTCGCACTGCGGTGATAACCCCGGGCATGGTCGAGCTCGGTCGTCTACAGCACAGCGAGAACCGCTCGTTCGCGGAGGCGGCAAGTAGGCGGGTGGACCATCTCGTCATCGTCGGGAAGACCAATCGCCGGGCCCTCCTGGCCGGTTCCGTCAACGGCAAAGCATCCGTTACCGTCGTCGAGTCACGGGAGGAAGCCGTGCAATGGGCCCGGGCCAACCTCGGTCCCGGCGACGCGGTCCTCTACGAAAACGATCTTCCCGACCACTATCCATGAGCATGAGCAGACCAGCAGTCGTCTTTGGCGGTCCGTCGGACGAGCATGACATCTCGATCCTCACCGGGCTTCAAGCAGCCAGGGGGCTCGAGGACGTCGAGGCCGTCTACTGGTCGAAGTCGGGCGAGTGGTTTTGGGTCGATCCCCGGTTGGAGGCCGCCGACTTCGTGGACGGTGCCCCGAGGAAATCGAGAGAGATCTCGTTCGTGGCCGCCCCCGGTCAGGGATTCGTCCACAGAAGGAAGCCGCTGCCCATCGAAGCCGTGTTGATTGCGTGTCACGGCGGTCCCGGGGAGGACGGGACACTCCAGGGGATGCTCGACTTGGCCGGGATTCGCTACACGGGTCCCGGCCAGGCGACGTCGGCCCTGGGGATGGACAAGCTGGCATTCGGGTCGGCGATGGCGGCGGCCGGTCTCCCCACTCTCCCCAGGACTCTGGTAGCCACCGGGAGCGAGGAAAGCCCCGAATTCGGAGGCCCGTACATCGTAAAGCCGAGGTTCGGCGGCTCGTCGATAGGAATCGAGGTGGTTGAGGACTGGTCCACGGTTCTCACGCTGAAGAAGACCTCCCGCTACTTCGACCAGGGTGCCGTCGTCGAGCCGTTTCTGGCGGGGAGTCGCGATCTCCAGGTGGCGGTCAGGACGTATCCGGTGTGGGAGATGTCCGCAGTGGAGGCCCCGGCGAGGTCAGGCGAGGGTATCTACTCGTACGACCAGAAGTACCTGGCCTGGGGTGCTGAGGTGAGTGCCGGGCGCGAGTTACCGGCATCACTCGACGAGGCGGTCGCCAAGGGCATATCCGATCTCTCCCGGCGGATCACCGAGGTGGCGGGGCTGCGGGGCATCGCCCGCATCGACTTCCTGGAAAAGGGGAGCGAGCTCTTCGTGAACGAGGTCAACACCATCCCGGGCTCGATGGCGGCGTATCTCTGGATCGATCCACCGATCGGCCGAAAACAGTTGTTCAGCGATATGTTGGCCGAGGCGGCGATGTCTCGAACCAGGATGTTCTCGACCGCGGGCAGCGATGGCACGGCGCTGAGGAGCGCCGGGACGATTGCCTCGAAACTGGGTTAGAGGCGCAGGGCGCTCAGAGGTGTACTACGGGGCAGGTGAGGGTGCGGGTGATCCCGTCCACAGCCTGAATGCGGGCCACGACGAGTTTGCCGAGTGAGTCGACATCGTCACTGCTCGCCCTGACGATGACGTCGTAGGGACCGGTCACGTCGTCGGCGCTGTCGACGCCGGGGATGATGCGCACTTCCTCTGCAACGACGGCGGCCTTTCCAACCTCCGTCTGGATCAGGACATAGGCCTGGACCAAGTGAGCCTCCTATCGCTCTAGGTCGAGCGACAATAGTGGATCGGCGTTGGGGGTGTGCCCCGACAGCTAGTAGCCATCCTGGCCGAGACGCACCGAGGTGATGAAGGTGCGGCCATCCTCGTCGACGACGTCGAAGATGATTCGTTGCCCCTGGCGCAGGGTGCGGAATACCGAGCCCTGCAACGAGCCCGGGCGGAGAAAGACCTCGGATCGATCGGCATCGCGCACGACGATCCCGACACCGGTGACCGGGTCATAGGCCTTGACGACGCCTTGGTCCATCGGGCTAGTGGCCTGCCTTGACGACCTTGCCGGCCCTGATGCACGAGGTGCAGACACGCGCCCGACGGGTGTTGGAGCCATGCTGGATCCTGATCCTCTGGATGTTCGGAAGCCAGCGCCGGTTGTTGCGCTTGTGGGAGAAGCTGACGGTCTTTCCGTAGCTCGGCTCTTTGCCGCAGATCTCGCACCGATAGGACATGGCGAATACTCCTGGAGTGGTCAGTGAAGCTACGGGGATCCCGTCGACCAGGCCGGATATTAGCCAGTCCTGCGGTCAAGTCCCACTCGGGCTGTACCGTGGAGACGTGGCCTCGTTAAGCCGTCTCGCCGCCATCGACGTCGGCCGGGTGAAGGGTCTCGGGGGCAAGCGCTCCGAAAGCCTCAAACAGGCAGGGATCCACACCGTTGCCGACCTGCTCCATCACGCTCCCCGGCGCTACATCGATCGCTCCCAGAAGTCCCCTATCGCCAAGGTCCCCATCGGCACCGAGGTGACGATCATCGGCTCCGTGCGCTCGGTGAGCGTGCGAAGACCGCGACCCAAGCTGCAGATCATCGAGGCCGTCGTGGAGGACGAGAGCGCACGCATCAAAGCAGTTTGGTTCAACCAGGCTTTTCGGGTCGGCCAACTGCAGAACGCCGCCGAGGTGGCTCTCTCCGGCGTGGTCGAGGCCTTCCGGGGGTCACTCCAGATGAAGACGCCTGAGGTCGAGGTCCTCGACGACAGCAAGGAGGGTCTGACGGTGGGGCGGGTCGTGCCGGTCCACTCCACGGTCGGGGGGGTCGGCCCCGGTTACATCAGACGAGGCATCCACAATGCCTTGCTCCGGTCACGACCGATCGACGACGCCCTCTCCACCGAGTTGAAGGCTCTCAACGGTTTGATGGAGCGGGACGATGCCTTCTGGTCGATTCATTTCCCGGAGTCATTGGAGGAGGTGGCACCGGCCCGCAAACGCCTGGTGTACGACGAGTTGTTTCGTCTCGAGCTTGCCCTGGCGATGCGGAAACGTCACCAGATGGACCACTCGGCCGGCATCGCACACCAGCCGACCGGTGAGTTGGTGGGCCGTTTCATCGACGGCCTTCCCTACCGGTTGACCGCAGCCCAGAAGAGGGTGTTCGCCGAGATCGAGATGGATCTGAGGGCGCATCACCCCATGCACCGGCTCCTCCAGGGTGAGGTGGGGTCGGGTAAGACGGTGGTGGCGGTGGCCACGCTCTTGCGTGGTATCGAAGGTGGCTGGCAGGGAGCGCTGATGGCCCCGACGGAGGTGCTGGCGGAGCAGCATTACCTGGGGGTCCGGGGGCTGCTCGCCGACGCCGGGCTCTCGCCCGGTCTCGGTGCCGCGCATCTCGGGATGGAGAGTCTCTTCGAGGAGGGCGGCCCGGTGGTGCACGTGGCACTCCTCACCGGCTCGACGGCGACCTCGAACTATGCCCCGGACATCACCCGACAGCAGCTGGCTGGTGACATCGCGGCAGGTCGGGTCGATCTAGTGGTCGGCACCCATGCCCTGATCCAGGAGGGTGTCCACTTCTCGCGGCTGGGAATCGCCGTTGTCGACGAGCAACACCGTTTTGGCGTCGCCCAGAGGGTGGAGCTGAAGGAGAAGGCCGACGCCGTCGAGCCCGATCTGCTGATCATGACCGCGACGCCAATCCCGAGGACGCTCTCGATGACACTCTACGGCGACCTCGATGTGTCGATCATCGATGAGATGCCACCCGGCCGCACACCGGTCCGGACCAGGCTGATATCGAAGGTCGAGGAGAAGGCTGCCTGGAGGGCGATAAACACCGAGGTGGCCAAGGGCAGACAGGCCTTCGTGGTCTGCCCACTGGTGGATGACAGCCCCAAGGTCGAAGCGGCCTCGGCGACCGCAGAGCATGAGCGGCTGTCCGGGCTGATGCCAGACCTCGTGGTCGGCCTCATCCATGGCCAGATGGGATCGAGGGACAAGGAGGGGGTGATGGCTGCGTTCCGGGCGGGTGAGATCGACGTGTTGGTGTCGACCACTGTCATCGAGGTTGGCATCGATGTGCCCAACGCCACCGTCATGGTCATCGAAGACGCCCAGCGCTTCGGTCTCAGTCAGCTCCATCAGCTGCGGGGTCGGGTGGGCCGTGGCGAGCATCCCGGGGTGTGCATCCTGGTGGCCGATCCGACCACCAGCGAAGGCGAGGAGCGGCTTACCGCCATGGTGGGGACGAACGACGGGTTCCGACTGGCCGAGGAGGACCTGAGGATCCGGGGGCAGGGGACCATCTTCGGGACCCGGCAGTCGGGCGTCAAGGACTTGAAGCTGGCCGACATCCTGTCCGATTTCGAGCTGCTCACCGCGGCGAGACGTGATGCCTTCGCGCTCGTGGCTGCGGATCCACACCTATCGGCTCATCCCGAGCTGCGTGACGAGGTGGCGGCGATGCTGGGTGAGGAGGTCGATTGGTTGTTCGTGAGTTGACATGAGGATCATCGCCGGGCGAGCCGGCGGCCGAAGGCTCAAGGCACCCGATTCCAGAGGCACGAGACCGGTCACGGACCGGGTCCGCGAGGCTGTCTTCTCGTCAATCGGCAGCTGGGTGATGGACGCCACCGTGGCCGACCTGTACGCAGGTTCGGGCTCATTCGGGCTCGAGGCCCTCTCCCGTGGCGCGAGCTCGGCCGTGTTCGTGGAGAACGGGCGCAAGGCGCTGCAGGCGTTGGCACAGAATCTCGAGACGGTCGGCCTCGGTGGCATCGTCTACGAGGGGACCGTCCAGGATTATCTGAAACGCTCCAATCATCGCTTCCACCTGGTCTTCATGGACCCGCCCTGGCCACAGCCAACCGACCAGATGAACGCGGAGCTGGTGGCGCTGGATCGCCTGCTCTTGCCTGGTGCCGAGGTGGTCATCTCCCGCCGGCACTCGGACCAGGAGCCTGAGACGCCCGAAACCTGGCGGGTTGCCACCAATAAGCGGTATGGGGATACCAGAATCATCAGATACGAGAAGGTAGAGGACGATGACGACGGCGCTGTGCCCGGGGAGCTTTGACCCCCTCACCAACGGTCATGCCGATGTGATTGCCCGGGCTTTGGGCCTGTTCGACCGTGTGGTGGTGGCGGTGATCGACAACCCCTCGAAGAGCTCGTTGTTCACTGTGGACGAGCGGGCAGCCCTGCTCGAAGAGGTCTTCGGCGACCAGATCGAGGTGACCACATTTCGGGGCCTGCTGGTCGATCATGTCCGTGAGGTCGGTGCGGACACGGTGGTCAAGGGTCTCCGCACGACCGAGGACTATGAGTACGAGAAGCAGATGGCACACATGAATCGCCATATGACAGGGATGGAGACGGTGTTCCTGGCCACCGGCCCCGAGCACGCCTTCATCTCCTCGTCGCTGGTCAAGGAAATTGCCAGGTTGGGCGGGTCGGTGGGCGGACTGGTCCCCGATGTGGTGGAGAAAGCACTCAAGGAGAAGCTGACATGACCTCGGACACCCACACCGAGCCGGAACTGATCGTCGACGCCACCGATGAGGCCGAGGCACCGGCACAACCCGAATTGGACGACATCCTCGACGTGGTCGATGACCTGATCGTCCGTCTCCACGAGGCGAAGGCGATGCCGCTCTCGTCGAACGCCCTGGTCGACCGTGAGTTGTTCCTCACCAAGCTCGAGACACTTCGGGCCAGCATGCCCGACGAGTTGCGGGCCGCCCGCTGGATGGTGCGGGAGAGGGAGGCGTTCATCGCCCGGACGAATGAGAAGGCACGTGAGATCGTGGGTCTCGCCCGCACCGAGGCGGATGCCCTCGTCGCCGATTCCAATATCGTGGCCGAGGCTGTCGAAGAGGCCAACATCTTGGTTCGCCGGGCCGAGGGAGATTCTCGACGACTCCGCTTGGAGACCGAGGACGACGTCGACCGCAAGCTGATGAAGCTCGAGCACCTGCTGGTGGAGCTGATCTCACAGGTGCAAACGTCGCGCGCCGAGTTCCATATGGCCCGGCCCAAGCCGCCAGAGGTGCCTATCTGAGATGAGAGATGATCTGGTCATCGATGTTGATGACTTGGTCGGGCATCTCGAGGCGGTCGGTCAGTTCGCAGGCGAGCGCCCGGTGTCGCTTCGCCTGGGTGATGCGACGGTCAACGGTCCGATGCTCGTGTCGGGATCGGTGACCGGGACCATCGATGGCGTTCTGGTGCGATTCACCGCCACCGCACCCGCCCATCTGGTCTGTGTTCGCTGTCTGGCCGAGTGGGCCGACGACATCGAGGTCGCGGCGACCCGGCATCTCTCCACGGTTCCAGACGAGGATGGGTACGGCATCCGGGATAGGAAAATCGACCTGACCGGGCCTGCTGTCGACGAGCTCGCCTTGGGTCTGCCAGCCGCGCCGGTCTGCAAGAAAGACTGCCGGGGACTTTGCCCAATCTGCGGAAGCGACTTGAATACTGAGCCGTGTGACGGTCATGGGGACGAGTCCGACTCTCCATTTGCCGCTCTGAAAGACCTGTTCGATTCCCGATAGACCGAGGAGTGCCCCAGATGGCGGTGCCCAAGAAGAAGATGTCGCGCTCCCGCACCCGGCAGCGCAAGGCGGCATGGAAAGTGCAGGCGCCCCGTTCTGTCTCGTGTGAGCGGTGTGGCAAGCCCAAGCTTCCTCATCGCGCTTGCCGCGAGTGCGGTACCTACGCGGGTCGCGAAGTCCTAGAGACCAACTGAGCGTTGGCCCGCATCGCCCTCGACGCGATGGGGGGCGACAACGCTCCAACCGAGACCGTTGGCGGCGCCGTCGATGCAGCCGCCAGGGGAGTCGATGTCGTCCTGGTGGGCAATGAGAGGCTGCTCGCCGCCGAGCTCTCCAAATACGGGTCCGCTCTCCCGATCGTCGACGCACCCGATGTCATCGGCATGGGTGATCCCGCCCGCGCCTTGCGCGAGAAGCCGCATGCCTCGATAACGGTTTGCGCCAAGCTGGTGGCCGCCGGAGCGGCAGATGGCTTCGTATCGGCCGGCTCCACAGGAGCGGCCATGGCCGCTGCTGCCATCATCATCGGTCGCATAGCGGGTGTCACCCGCCCTGCCATCGCCAGCATCTTCCCGACACCGGGATCGCCAACACTGGTCCTTGACTCGGGGGCAAACCCTGAGGTCAAGCCCGAGCAGCTCGTTCAATTCGCGATCATGGGATCGGTGGCCTCCAATGCCCTCTTGGGGGCGAGTCGACCTCGCGTCGGCATGTTGTCGATAGGCGAGGAGAAGGGAAAGGGGCGTGAGCTGGAGCGGGCTGCGTACCAACTCCTCGAAGCCGCTCCGGTCAACTTCGTGGGCAACGTCGAGGGCCGGGATGTGGCCACCGACAAAGTGGACGTGATCGTCACCGACGGCTTCACCGGGAATGTGTTCCTCAAGACCACCGAGGGCACCGCCGCCTTGATCAACTCATATGTGATGGAGGCGGTGTCGGCCCTGCCCGAAGAGATCAAGGCGGTGGTTCTGCCGGCATTGGCCTTGGTCAGGGAGAAGATGGATTGGGAGACCTATGGCGGCGCCCAGTTGCTGGGGGTCAAGGGCTCGGCGTTGATCGCCCACGGCTCCTCTTCGAGGCGGGCCATAGCCAACGCGCTCGTCATGGCAAGGGACAGCGCCGACGCCGATCTGCCGGGCCGCATCGCGAGCGCCCTGGCATGAGCCTTCAAGACCGTCTCGGCTACCGGTTTGCCGAGCCCAAGCTGCTCAAGCTGGCCCTGACCCATCGCTCGGTGAGCTCGGAAGACCCGGGTCGCAACGACAACGAGCGACTCGAGTTCCTCGGCGACGCCGTCCTGCAGCTGGTTGTGACCGACGTCCTCTACGAGTCCTACCCCCAGCTCGCAGAGGGGCAGATGGCAAAGGTTCGGGCTGCGGTGGTGAGCCGCTCCACGTTGGCGGAGGTGGCACTCGCTCTCGACCTGGGTGAGGAGATCGAGCTCGCACCCAGCGAGGATGCGACGGGGGGAAGGGAGAAGGAGTCGATCCTCGCCGACACCGTCGAAGCGATCATCGGGGCTGTGTACCTCGACCGGGGTCTAGAGCACGTCCGGGACCTGATTGTCTCCCTATGGTCGGATCGGGTTGCCGATCGCGCCAAGGAGCCCGGGGTCATGGACTACAAGACCCGGCTCCAGGAACTGGCTGCGCAGGATGGCCGGAGACCCGCCTACCAGGTCGTGGGCTCCGGACCCGACCACGACCGGCGGTTCACGGCCGTCGTCTCGATCGACGGCGCAGAGCGCGGTTCGGGCGCGGGGCGGTCCAAGAAGGAGGCCGAACAGGCGGCGGCACGCGTGGCCATCGAGGATCTCAGCCGAGGTCTTCCGTAGAGAGGGTCTCCTTCCTCGAACGAAGATCGATGTACCAATGGGTGTACATGGCGGTTATCCCCGCGATGAGCAGACCCTGCGTGAAGACCCCCAAGGCCGAGGCGATGGTCAGGGCGGTACCCGCATTTCCCACGGCTGCCAGAGGCAGAGCGATCAACTGAATCAGCTGCGTGGCGATCCCACCCAACAAACCCACCAGGAGCAGGAATCCTGCCGTTGGCCACCAACGACCCGAGACGAGCCCGATGCTTCGCCGGATCGAGCCGACCACGCCCTGGCTCTCGATGGCCACCGCCGACGTTGTCATCGACGACGAGACGCCAACCCAGATCCCGGGACCAACGAGCGCGACGAAAAGGAGGAAGGCGACGAGCACGCTGGCCGGATTCGGAGTTCCCACCGAGAGCAGCGGCACCAGCCAAATGAACGCCCCCACGCCGATCAGCGCCGACACCACGACCAGGACGAGGAGTATCGCGCCGAGACCGGTGGAGAACCGCCGCACGGCATGCCGTGTGGCGGCTTTGCCGGAGATGGGCCGGCCGTGGACAACGGATGCAACCGCACGATGACTCATCAAAGCGATGAAGACGCCGGCGATCGCCTGGAACACGGCGGCGAGGCCCACAGCCATGAAGAAGGGCCGGGCCAGCGCCCAGAACACCTCGGCCGAGATGGTCTGGAGACGCTCGGGACTGTTGAAGACGATATCCATGAACTCGGCGCCCCCGGTGACCCGAAACGCCACGACCGTGGCGATGCTCACCGGCACCGAAACAGCTAGAGCAGGCATGAGCAGGGCCCTCCAAACCTGGGCGAGACCATTCATGGCGTCGCCCAGCACCTGGCCGAAAGGACGGGGAGTTATGACCATGGGCGGAGGTACCGTAACCGGCGGTCGGTCGGAGGGTGCGTTGCCCGAGTTGCCTGAAGTGGAGATCACAAGACGTCATCTCGAGACGGTCCTCTCGGGACGAGTGCTCGAGTCCCTGAGCTTGACCCACGAGCGAACTGCGCGGCACAACACCTCCCCTGACGAGGTGATGAAGAGGCTTCAGGGGAGGAGGGTGATGGCAGTGGGCCGCCGTGGGAAGTTCCTCGAGATCGCGCTGGATGATGGCCAGACGATGGTTACCCACCTCGGGATGTCGGGGAGGTGGGCGATCGATGCCGATGAGACCATCCCACACACCCACTTCGTTGCTCGTCTCGACGACGGGAGGACCGTGAGCTTCATCGATCCGCGGACTTTCGGGTTTGTGGCTGTCTACGACGATGAAGACCTGGCCGGCTCCGGGCTCGCCCGCGTCGGACCGGACGCATGGGCCGATCCGCCCGACGTGGATGGGCTGGCCCAGTCACTGCGAGGACGAACCGCCCCGATCAAGGCCCTGCTCCTGGATCAGAGGCCCATTGCCGGGCTGGGAAACATCTACGCCGACGAGGTGCTGTTCCGGGCGGGGATCCATCCGCTGACGCCCGGAGGCTCGCTCGACGCCGTGCAGCTGGGGAGCGTGCTCGGGTCGGTGCAGGACGTCCTCGCCGAGGCCATATCAAATGGTGGCACGACCCTGGATGATGTCGCCTATCTCTTGCCGGATGGGAACGCCGGAGAGAACATGATGAGTCTCGATGTGTACGGTCGGGAGGGCGAGCCATGCCCGCGATGCGGGAGCCCGATCAGCCGGATAGTCGTTAGATCGAGATCTACCCATTTCTGCCCGACATGCCAGGCCGGGCCGTGACCAAAGCGGTCCACGTCCTCGTCTCCGGCCTGGTGCAGGGGGTCGGCTACCGCCAGGGATGCCGTCATGCCGCCCGGGCACTGGGGCTGGTCGGATGGGTGCGGAACCTCGATGACGGCCGTGTGGAGATCCATGCCCAGGGAGGCGATGCCGGAGTCGACAGGTTCCTCGACTGGGTCTGGGCCGGTCCGGCCCCGGCAGCGGTCGTCGGTGTGGAGACAGACGTGGTGGCTGTCGATGAGACCCTCAGCGACTTCTTCATCCAGCCAAACCCCGCCAGGAGACGCTGACAAGCCGGGCCCGTCTCGAAAACGTCGCCGAAGCCTGCTGTTCTCGTTAGCCTGACCGGCAATCACAAGCGTGTCATTTGCCAGGTAGCCAGCTTTGTATCTCAAATCACTGAAACTGGCCGGGTTCAAGTCGTTTGCCGACCGGGCCCGGCTCGAGTTCCGCCCCGGGGTGACCGTGGTGGTCGGGCCCAACGGCTCCGGTAAGTCCAACATGGTCGACGCGCTCTCCTGGGTGTTGGGCACTCAGTCCACCAAGTCCCTTCGCACCGAGAAGATGGAAGACGTCATCTTCGCCGGGACCGCGACCCGTCCCTCGCTGGGCAGGGCCGAGGCCACGCTGGTCATCGACAACACCGAGCGTCAGATCGACCTGGATCTCGACGAGGTCTCGATAACCCGCAGGCTCTACCGTGATGGGTCCAGCGACTATGAGTTGAACGGTGTGGGGTGTCGACTCCTCGACATCCAGGACCTGCTCTCCGACTCGGGAGTCGGGCGTCATCAGCACGTGATCATCGGTCAAGGGGAGATCGGGAGGGTCCTCGGCGCATCGGACGAGGAGCACAGGGCCGTCATCGAGGAAGCTGCCGGGATCCTGAAGCACAGACGGCGCAAGGAGCGCTCGGAGCGTCGACTGGAGCGCACGGACGAGGATTTGGTCAGGCTCCAGGACTTGCTCGGCGAGATCAACCGGCAGATGCGCCCCTTGCGCCGGCAGGCCAAGGGGGCGGAGCGTTATGAGGGGCTCAAGTCGGAGGTGACCGCGCTCCGGCTCTATCTGGGCGGGCGACAGGCCATCGCGCTCGATCGTAAACTCACCATCGCCATCTCCGAGAAGTCGGTCCTGACCGAGCGGATAGAGGTCGACCAGAGGCACGTTGAGGAGATCTCGCAGGGGCTGATCGGCATGACCGAGGAGGCCGAGATCGTCAGGTCCGACTTGGACCGGGATACCTCGGCGGCAGCCCTGTTGGAGACTACGGGTGAGCGGCTCCGTAGGATTGGCTCGATCGCGCGAGAGCGTACCCGCGCTGCGTCGGGTCGACGAGAGATCGCCCATGAGCGCAGAGCGGATCTGGATGGAGAGATCGCTGCGATCGTCGAAGAGCTCGACATCATCGAGTCGGAGCGGGGCAGATCGGAGGCCCTCACCGCGTCGGCCGAGGCGAGGTTCCGGCGTCTGGAGGACGAGGAGCGGGCCATCGCCACTCAGAACGCCCTGTCTCCCGAGGGTGCATTGGCCGCCGTTCGCGGGGAATTGAGCGCTCTCGAGTTGTCGATCGATCGTGATGGTCGTGAGCTGGCGTCCATCGAGCACAGGGTCGAGGTCTTGAGCTCGCAAAGCACCGACGAGCAGCGCGAGATCGATCGAATCAACGACGAGATCCGGGCGATGGACAGCAGCGTCAACGGTCTCCAGCGCGACTACGACGATGCCTCCAGGTCCCGGGCCCGACAACAGAAGGCCTGGGCAGAGAGCGAGGGAGAGCTCGGTGCGGCCCGGATCTCCGCGGCATCTGCCGAGGCGCGGCTCGGTGCGATCACCGCGGCGCTCGAAAGGCGATACGACGCCGAGTCGAGGCGGAGGGTGGAGGGGGCGACCGGGTCCCTGGGCTCGCTGATCTCCCAGCTCGACGTTCCCTCCGGCCTCGAGGCGGCGGTGAGTGCAGCCCTTGGTGAGTGGGCCGACGCAGTTGCCTTCACCGACGCCGACAGGCTCCACGACGCCGTCTCGCAGGTCAAAGGGACGGGTGGGAGCTCGGTTTCGATGGTGTCGTCGATGTCCCCATCGGGCACTCCCGCCATCGAGGTCGCTCGCTCCATCGGCCTGGAGGCCCTGGTCGAGCTGCTTGGCCCCAAGCGCCACCAAGGCCTCGCTACGAGGCTGTTGGGAGACGTGATCATGGTGGAGGGATGGAGCGCGGGGTGGGCGCTAATCGCCAAACACCCGGCACTGCGTGCGGTGACACCCGACGGGGACCTCATCTCAGTGTCCGGTGTCCGGATCGCCGATCTCGAGGGGGCCGGATCCGCCATGTTGGAGTCGGCCGAGGTGGCCGTGGAGAGGGCGGCGACCACCCTGGCTCGGGCTGAGTCGATTCACACCGCGGCCAAACGCGACTTCGAGCGGAGCCGGGAGAAGGAGCGTCTTGCCTTGGAGCGTCTGGAACAGGCCGAGGCGGCCATGGCGGGCCGATCAGAGGCGATGAACCGGCTTCAGGTCTCGCTGCGGGGTCTTCGTGCCGAGGCCGAGAGGCTCGTGCAGCGTGGCGCGGCGTTGAAGGAGGCCGTCGATTCGGCGGCGCGGCAGACCGCCTTGTTGCGCCAACGTCTCGAAGCCCTCGAGGGTGAGGAGGCCGAGCGGCTGAGGGTGTGGGAGGAGCTGGAGACCCGTCGCATCCAGGTCGCCGCCCAGCGCGAGCAGGCCCGTTCGGAGTGGCATGAGGCTGCAAAGGCGCTTCATGGGGTGGTGGAGCGCGATCGACTCCTACGTGAACGCCGGCGGCGCATCGACGGGGAGCTCGGCCGGCTCGATCTCGGGCGTGTAGCCGACTTCGACCCGGCGTTGCTCGAGACGGTCGGCGAGTACGCCAAACGGGCAGTCACGATCCTCGAAGACCGCATCGCCGAGCTCCGTCACCGTCAGGCGAGCATTCGCGATCGAGACCGCGACTTGAGCTCCGGGCTTGAAGCCGCCCGCTCCGAGCACGAGACCCGCCTCCAGCGGATCGGCGAGGCGAGGAAGCGGGTGGGCGAGTTGGATGTCCAGCTGACCGAGATGAGACTGAGGCGGGAAGCGGTCGTGGAGGCGGTCCGTCGTGACGCAGATGCCGGGATCGACGATGCGGTTGAGGCGTCGCGGCCTGAATTCGCCGGCGAGGGGGCCGATCTCGAGGAGCTGATGGAGATCAAGCTAACCCAGCTGCGTCGTCTGGGGCCGATCAACCCGCTGGCCGCACAGGAGTTCAAGGCTCTCGAGGAGCGGCACGACTTCTTGTCCGCGCAGATGGCCGACGTCGAGTCATCTCGGGCCGAGCTCCGAAAAGTGATAGCCGCGTTGGAGACGGAGATCCAGATCCGCTTCGATCGGGCTTTCAGCGAAGTAGCAGTGGCCTACGAGAGGTATTTCGAGGTGCTGTTCCCCGGTGGCCGAGGGCGGATCAGGCTCGTTGATCCCGACGATCCCCGGTCCGGGGTCTCGATCGATGCCCAACCGCATGGCAAGAAGGTCTCCCACATGACGCTGCTCTCCGGTGGTGAGCGCAGTCTCGCCGCCCTCGCCTTCCTATTCGCCGTGTTCGAGGCTCGACCCAGCCCGTTCTATGTTCTCGACGAGGTGGAGGCCGCTCTCGACGACTCCAACCTGCGTCGATTCCTTCGCATCGTGGACGAGTTCAGGCAGCGCGCCCAGCTCATCATCGTCACCCATCAGCAACAGACGATGGAGGCCGCCGATGTCCTCTACGGAGTGACCATGGAACCCGGTGGCTCTTCGCAGGCGGTGCGCAAGGACATGCGCCTGGCATTCACCACGGAGTCCACGGCTTAGATTCACCCCGGCATGGATGCGACCCCAATGGTCATCATCACCGCGGTTCTGCTCGTCCTCATATTGGGTTTTGTCGGGTACAGAGCTCGGGGCGGGGGAGACACCCGCACGACCCTGCCCAAGCCCCCGCATTCGGCGTTGGGCTCGGCGGTTCGGGGAGCCCTTCGCTCCGGTATCGATGAGGCGACATGGGTGACGATCGAGGAGGCGCTCCTGGGGGCAGACGTTGGCGTCGATGCAACAGCCGGCATCATCTCCGGGTTGCGCGCGGCCAGGCCGCTCACCGCGAGCGAGGCAATCGGCGCACTTCGCAGCGGGCTCATAGCCGAGCTCTCGGGCAAGGACCGTGGGTTGGCCCTGGAAGGGAATCCGGCCATCATCCTGGTCGTGGGGGTGAACGGCACCGGAAAGACGACCACCATCGCCAAACTCGCCAAGAGGCTCTCGGACGCGGGCAAGAACGTGGTCCTGGGTGCGGCCGACACGTTCCGTGCGGCTGCGGGCGAACAGCTCCGGGCGTGGGGGGCGAGGGTGGGAGTGCCCGTCGTGACCGGGCAACAGGGCGGAGATCCTGCGAGTGTGGCGTTTGACACCCTCGAGTCGGCGAGAGCCAAGGAGGCCGACATCGTCATTGTGGACACCGCCGGTCGGCTCCATGGGAAGAAGAACCTCATGGCGGAGTTGACCAAGATCCATCGGGTGTCCGGAGGTGACCGTGTCGGCGATGTGTTGCTGGTGCTCGACGCGACGCTGGGCCAGAACGGCCTGGCTCAGGCGAGGGAATTCTCCGTGGCGGTGCCGATAACCGGCATCGTCCTCACCAAGCTGGATGGGACCGCGAAGGGTGGGATCGTGATGGCCGTCGAGCGTTACCTCGGTGTCCCGGTCAAGTTCGTCGGCCTCGGCGAAGGCCTCGACGACCTGGAGCCCTTTGACCCCGTTAACTTTGTCGACTCGCTACTGGAGGGCTCATGAACATCGACGAGCTGGTCGAATCGGCTCGCGCTGCTGCCGAAGAGTCATACTCGCCCTATTCCAACTTCCGGGTCGGGGCGGTTGTCGTGGGCGCCGATGGTCAGGTCTTCACCGGGGCGAACGTCGAGAACGCCGCCTACCCGGCCTCCTCGTGCGCCGAGGCCACCGCCATCAACACGGCCGTGGCCCAGGGGCTCCGCTCGATCGACACGGTGGCCGTCGCCTGCATCGATGCCGTCGACACCGATGGCGCCTATCCATGCGGCCGGTGCCGGCAGATCATGTCAGAGTTCGACGTCCAGCGGGTCGTGGTTACCGCGGCGGAGGGCTCTGACGTGCGAGAGCACACACTGGACGAGCTGCTGCCGCACCGGTTTGGCCTTTAGCTGGGCGGCCAGCCGGCGCGGTTCTCCTTGCGCACGACGAAGCGCAGGCCAGACCAGGTTTCGTCGATCGCGCAAACCTTGTTGTCGACCATCCCGGTCGGGAGGAACAGCTCACGCAGGGTGTTCTCCGTGATGTCGGTCTCGACGCCAGAGCTCTTCTTGGGCCAGGCGATCCAGATCGAGCCATCCGGCGGCATCATGGCCATCGCCACTCGAAAGTCTCGCTCGGCGTCGTCTGCCCGGTCGGCGAAGATCAGATAGAGATCTGCGGGCTGTTCGTTCTCGTGGGTCTCGACGCCTTCGGCGAGCTCGTCGAGATCGAAGTGGTCGGGTGGGTTGAGGATCCCGACGGTCATGTCCTCCTTGATCCCGAGCTTCTCGGAGAGTGGTGTTCCGCTGTAGCCGGCCATGCTCTGATTATGCCTGTGGGAATCAGCGGGTCGGGTGGGTCGTTGGCCGAACCATGGATATTTCACAGCTGATGGACGAGCGTGCCGCCAAAGACGACTTCTTCGCCACCAGCCGCCAATCACCCCTCGACCATGGCGATCGGCACGTGTTCAGTGGGCTGGCCTACTTCGAGCCGAGGCCCGACCTCGTGTTCACGGTGCCCGTTGCGCCTGGGGACGGATCGAAGGTGACCATCCAGACGTCCGATGGCCAGGAGAGGGTCTACCAGCGGGCCGCCCGGGTCAAGCTCCTGGCCGGCGGTGAGGACATCGAGCTGACGTTGTACTCCACTGGTCATCCCGGTCTCTTTCTCCCGTTTCGTGACACGACATCCGGTAAGACGACCTATGGCGCCGGCCGCTACCTCGACATCGATCCCAACGAGGACGAGACCGTGACAATCGACTTCAACCGTGCCTACAACCCCTACTGCGCATACAACGATGCCTACTCATGCCCCCTGCCACCGATCGAGAACTGGCTGCAGGTGCCCATCGAGGCGGGGGAGAAGGACTACGCGGCCGCGTCTTGACCGGAAGGGCGGTCAGAGCATCGCTTTGGGACGCTTCCGCGTCTGGGTGGTGGGTTTGGGGGGTTGTGGGGGTGGGTGGTGTGGTTGTGTGGCCGATTGTGGGCGGGGTCGGCCTGCCCCTAGCCGACGGCGGTCCTCGGGTGTCGGGTCTGGCGAATCTGACCCGCCCGGTTTCGTGGATGACGATTTGGAAGCCTCGTTCGTGGACGACCACCTGATGGTGGAACCAGCAGAGGATGATCAGGTTGTCTTGGTCGGTGCGTCTCACCTGCGCCCAGGGGGTTTTGTGTTGGACTTGGAGCCGATACCGGCTTTGGCACCCGTCGGCGGCACACCGGAACCCGTGTTTGGCCAACAAAGCCCGTTTCAGGGTGGGTGGTGCGGTCCGTCCTGCCGTATTCCATCAACCGGCCGTCTTCGGTGCGGGCGGTCACCTCGGTGATGGCCTCACACAACACCGCCTGTAACGCCTGGCGTCCCACCCGGACACCCGACTCGAAAACCACCCCGGCCTCACCGTTGGTCTACACAGCATGTTTGGTGTCGACGATCACGGTCACCCGGGCGGAAGGTGGTCATCTGAGATCAGACATTCGACTACGGCGGTGGCTTTGCGCCAGGACAGGTCAGGTTTTGTCCCGTCGGGAAGCTCGGGGAGCCGGTCGGCGGTTTCGGATAACACCTTGTCGACGATGGCACCGGAATACCCGTCCAACCCACCCCAAAGTTTGAACCAGGATTCATCCAGGTTGGGTTGTAACACCAGAAACCGGTCCCCAGCCGTCCGGTATTCGTCTGCAAC
>DASWKM010000019.1:0-20279 GCA_036396635.1 Acidimicrobiia bacterium | reverse complement strand
CGATGGAGTGCGTGGAGCGTCCGAACCGCGCCGCCACGGCCCACCCGGGACTCGAGGAACTCGAATGAGAACGGCTGAACCAGGGTGACCAGGGCCTGCCAATCCCCCGGATCGAGAGTGATGGGACGTTCAAGGTCATCTGCCAGCCGAATGCCTTTTGCCGCCATCAACCCGGCCTCAACAACTTCGCCCTCGAGAGCCCGCAAGACATCGACCTCCTTGAGCACGTCAGCAACGGGGTACCCATCGCCTTCCGGCCCCTCTGCCGCGCCAACCGTGAAGGTCCCCGACTCCAACGTCGAGAGGACGTACAGAATGTCTGCGATGGCCTCCGGGTCGGTCCCCTTGCCCTCGCCGGTGACCCCGAACAACTCGGCGCCGGTAACCGCCCCGTCCCGGAAGTGGATGCGGCCTTTCCGCGCCCCGGCGATATCGAGAGAGCCGGTCTTTTTGGTCACCTGCATGATCCGAAGAAGGTCGCCGACGCTCCAATCGACGAGCTGACCCGAGAGATGCATCTGGTTTTCCAACGGTCGGTCCTCTCGACAGGGCGGTATTGGCAAGATCGTCAGAAAGTTGAGAGGACTTCAGCCCTTTCTTGCCTCTTTCATGGCTCTCTTCTGCTCACGGAGCACACCCACGTCATCGAAGGTGGCCACGTCGGCGATGCTCGGCCAATCCGCCGCGATTTCCTCCCAGCCGTCAGGGCGTATCCCGAGACGCTTTCCCAGGAGACCGACGAAGATCCGCGACTTGCCTTCCCCGAACCCGGGGAGAGCCCTGAGCCGACGCAACAGCTCGCCGGCGGAATCGGCGGTCTCCCAAAGGTTCTCTGCTCTGCCGTCGTACTCGTCGACGAGCATCTGGCAGACCGCCTGTGCCCTCTTCGACATCGACCCCCAATAGCGATGGACGGCGGGCGGGCCGCGGAAGACCTGGGCAAGCTCATCCGGGTCCCAACTGGCCAGACGAGTCTCGTCGAGGTCCATACCGAGGCGCTCCCTTATCAGTTGTGGGCCGTAGAAGGCACGCTCCATCGGGAATTGCTGATCGAGGAGCATTCCGAGGAGGAGGGCGAGCCCATCGGTGGCCAGCAGCCGGTTGGCTTCCTCGGACTCCGTGAAGTGGAGCCGGTCTGGTCTCTCCATCCCCTCCAACGCTAGCCGTGTGTCGCCGGCCAACCACTTCCTAATGCACAGAAGACCGTATCTGATCAATGGGGCACAAAGAATGCCCCTGGAAGGAAAATGCCAACCTGATCGACCAAGATTGGGGGGACATGAGTGACGTGTACATCGTGGACGCTTGCCGGACTCCTATGGGCAAGCAGGGCGGAAAACTTGCGTTCGTTCGCCCCGACGACCTCGCCGCCCACGCCATCAGCCGGCTGATGGCCCGCAATCCAGGTCTCGACCCCATGGCGATCGAGGACATCCAATGGGGGGCCGCCAATCAGGCCGGCGAGGACAACCGCAACGTGGCACGGATGGCCGGCCTGCTCGCGGGTCTCCCCATCGAGATCCCCGGGGCAACCGTCAATCGCCTTTGCGGCTCGGGCATGCAGGCCGTGGTATCGGCGGGCCACGCCCTCAACGATGGATGGGGAGACGTGATGATCGCCGGCGGGTCGGAGTCGATGAGCCGGGCGCCGTATGTGATCTCAAAGGCGGAGAAGGGATTCGCCACCGGCACACCGGCCGTCGCCGACACGGTCCTCGGGTGGCGGCTCATCAACCCCGAGATGGAGCGGCTCTACCCACCCATCAGCCTTGGGATGACCGCCGAGGTGGTCGCCGACAAATACGACATCAGCCGTGAGGATCAGGACCGTTTTGCGCTGGCCAGTCATCAGAAGGCCCTCGCTGCCGTCGCGGCCGGCCGCTTCAACGACGAGATCGAGCCGATCGATGCGCCGGCCGACCCACGCCGGCGATCCTTCGCCACTATCGACCACGACGAGGGACCTCGGCCCGACACCTCCCTGGAGGCTCTCGCCCGGCTCCCCCCCGTCTTCAAGGAAGGTGGCAGTGTCACCGCCGGCAACTCGTCGCCGATGAACGACGGGGCGGCAGCACTGCTGCTGGCCAACGAAGCGGGGCTGAGTCGGCACGGTCTCACGCCAATGGCCCGCATCCTCTCCACCGCCGCCGCGGGTGTCCATCCCGACGTCATGGGGATCGGACCGGTCCCCGCCTCGGAGAGGGCTCTCGAGAGGGCCGGTCTCACCGTCGACGACCTGGACCTGGTCGAGATCAACGAGGCGTTCGCCTCCCAGAGTGTCGCCAGCATGCGTCTTCTCGGTCTCAACCAGGACAGGGTAAATGTCAACGGCGGAGCCATTGCCATCGGCCACCCACTCGGCGCCTCGGGTGCCAGGATCCTGGTCACCCTGGTCCATGAGCTGATCCGACGTGAGGGCCGGTACGGGTTGGCAACGATGTGCATCGGGGTGGGACAGGGCATCAGCACGGTCATCGAGCGTGTCTGACCGGCCGCTCAACGGCATCGTCATCGTCGAGTTCGGGAACCTGATCGCCGCTCCCTACGCCGGGATGCTTCTTGCCGATCTCGGGGCACGCGTGATCAAGGTCGAACCGGAGCACGGCGATCTCGCCCGCCGATTCGGCCCTTTTCAGGGTGGTGAGTCGGTGTTCTTCATGGCCGTGAACCGTGGGAAGGAGTCCGTCGCCCTCGATACCGGCGACTGGGTCTCCAAACGTGTGCTCGACAATCTCGTTCGAAAGGCTGACGTCGTCCTGCACAACCTGCGACACGGGGCCATGGAGCGACTCGGGTTGGGTGAGGACCGCTGCCGGGAGCTGAACCCCGAGCTGATCTACGCCGTCGTCTCGGCGTTCGGCTCGGACGGGCCCTACGAGAAGCGGCCGGGTGTCGACATCATCTTCCAGGGGGAATCGGGCATGATCTCGATAACCGGGGGACCGAAGGAAGGGCCCCACAAGACAGCCACGACGATCGGTGACTACGTTGCCGGGACCAACACGGCCCTGGCCATCACCGCGGCGCTGGCCGAGCACCCACGCCGCGGGCGTCGAATCGACGTGTCACTGCGAGACGGCGTGATGGCGGTGCAGTCGGGTTGGAACGCCCTCGCCTTCGCTGCCCGCCGTCAACCGGAAAGGACCGGAACCGCCAGCCCATTCCTCGCCCCGAACCAGGTGTTCGAAGCAGCAGACGGCCCCTTCACCCTGGCGATCGTGTCCGATCGGCATTTCGAGCTCTTGTGCGACGCATTGGAACGACCGGACCTGATCGACGACTTCCCAACCAACGAGGCGCGCCTGGCGAAAGGTGGGTTGTTGGCTCGCAAGCTGGCCCAAGTCTTCAAGACCGAAGGCGTCGAATACTGGATCGAGCTGTTCGAAGGTGCCGGTCTACCGGTCGGTCGGATACTGACGATAGCCGAGGCGTTCGATGACCCCCAGGCCCGGCATCACCAGATGCTCGTCGAGTTCGAGCACCCGACAGCCGGTCACGTCAGGACGACCGGGTCGCCGCTCCGCCTCGACGGCGAACAGGCCCGGGCCGAAGCCCTGCCGCCCCAGTTGGGCCAGCACACCCGTCGCCTGTTGCACGAGATGGGCGTCGACGACGACACCATCGAGACCATGATCCGAGAGGGTCGGGCGATCTCATCGTGAACCTCTATTGGGCACAGGACGTCGGAGATGACTGGGAGCAGGTCCGCACCGAGTTGGCACGTGCCTTTCGGATGAGCAGGGATGCGGCGCAGGCCGGAGAGTCGTTCGTCTATGTCGTCCACCACGACGATCTGCTGGGGCGTCGCGGTCCAGGGAAGGCCATGGTGGCGGCCGGTCTCCTCTCTGCGGCGCGTACCGCGGCCATCGAAGGGTCACGCAAGGGCTGGACGGCCAATGTGATCGCCTACGACGACGAGGCGCCGAGAGACGAGGTCGAGCGCTGGGCGGTTTCGATGCTCGACTCCCATGGCGTGACCGGAGAGCTGATCCGGGTCGGGTCGAGTCACATCGGGAAGGCGCTGCCTTGAACGGCTCCATCGTGGTCACCGGAGCAGCAGGTGGGATCGGGCGAGCCATAACCGGGCGTCTCGCCGCCAACCCGTCGTTCACGGTGATCGGAGTCGACCTCGCCCCTGAGCTTGGCTTGACCGATGACAACATCATCCCGGTTCAGGTCGACCTGACCGGCGACGACGGCGTCGCCGCGGTGAAGGAGACAGTGGAGCGAGCGGATTTGCCTCTCCTCGGCCTGGTCAACAACGCCGGGATCACCCGAGACGCCCGTCTGATCAACATGACCGAGGACGATCTCTTGGCGGTGCTCGACGTCAATCTCGGGGCGGTGTTTCGCCTCTCCACCGCCCTTGCCGGCTCGATGAGCGACGGTGGGTCGATTGTCAACATCGCCTCGCGCGCTTACCTGGGCAACTTCGGTCAGTTCAACTACTCGATGTCGAAGGGCGGGGTGGTCGGGCTGACCAGGGCCATGGCGCTTGCTCTCGCTCCCCATCTCCGGGTCAACGCCATCGCGCCCGGGCTGATCGGGACCGAGATGGCGATGGCCATACCCGAGGACGTGTTGGAGAAGATGGTCTCGGCCATCCCGCTCGACCGCATGGGCACCCCCGAGGAGATCGCCAACGTGGTCTGGTTCCTCCTCACGCCCCTCTCCTCCTATATCACCGGCCACGTCGTCGTGGTCGGGGGCGGCCGCAGCTTGTCATAACGAGTTCCTAATGCTGCAGAGCTCATATATGAGCTCTGCAGCGCCCGGAACCGGCAACCGTTCCGGGCCTGGATGGTCAGTAGTAGAGACGGCTCAGCCTCTCCGCCACCATCGCCGGCTTTTCCTCACCTTCGATCTCGGTGGTGAACGTCTGCTTGAGATGAAGCCCACCGGAGACCTCGCTCACCTCGTCCAGTCTCACCCGCACCCGAATCCGGGAGCCCACCGGGACGGGTGCCGGGAAGCGCACCTTGTCCACGCCGTAGTTGACCCCCATCATCGGGTTGCCGACGTCGAGGGGCACCTCCGCCCCCATCGCCACCGTTAGCGACAGGGTCAGGAAGCCGTGGGCGATGGTGCCGCCAAACGGGGTCTGGGCGGCGAGCTCGGGATTGACGTGGATGAACTGATGATCATCGGTGGCCGCGGCGAATGCATCGACCCGGTCCTGAGTGATCTCCCACCAACCACTGACACCGGTCTCGGTGTCGATGAGGCCCTCGAGCCTCGCGAGTACATCTTTCATCTTGTTCCTATCCGAGTTGGGTAGTGGCTCCCAACCATCTAAGTTGGGGGCATGGCCGACGCAACCAAGCTAATGGTCTGGATTGATCAAGACCTGTGCACCGGGGACGGCATCTGCGAGGAGATCACCCCTGATGTGTTCGTCGGACGTGATGACGGTCTCTGGGTGGTCAAGGAGGAATCCAAGCATTTCGGCAAGACCGTCGTCTTCGATGGGGAACAGGCACCCGATGGGGCCCGCGGCCTCGCTCGTGTCCCCGATGCCCTCATAGATGACGTCATCGAGTCAGCCGAGGAGTGCCCGGGAGAGTGCATCATGCTCGAGCCGTATCAGGAGTCGGCAGTCCACAGCGGCTGACCCCGCCTAACTACTCTCCCCCGCGATGCAGGTGTTGAAGACGCGTCTCGACACGCGCTCGGACGCATACCAGGCCAACCGGACTGCGATGGAGCAGAGTCTCGCCGAGTTCGAGAAGCTCCAGGCAGAGGCACGCCTGGGCGGCGGCGAGAAATACGTCCGGCGTCACCGGGAACGGGGCAAGCTCCTCGCCCGGGAGCGGATAGAGCTTCTCGTCGACCGTGACTCGCCGTTCCTCGAGCTCTCGACCCTCGCCGCCTGGGGAACAGACAAGCCACTCGGCGCCAACGTGGTCACGGGCATCGGGGTGATCAGCGGTGTCGAGTGCGCCATCCTCGCCAACGATCCCACCAGCCAGGCAGGTGTGTTCAACCGATACACGTTGGCCAAGTCGTTGCGGGTCATGGACATCGCGATGGAGAACCGCCTGCCTCTGATCAACCTCGTCGAGTCGGGCGGAGCCGACCTGCCCGACCAGGCCGACGTCTTCTTGGTGGGCGGGAAGTGGTTCCGCAATCTGACCCGGCTCTCCAAGATGGGCATCCCCACCGTGGCCATTGTGTTTGGCAGCTCAACCGCAGGCGGCGCCTACTTCCCGGCCATGTGCGACTACGCGGTGATGGTCAAAGAGCAGGCGAAGGTGTTCCTGGGGGGGCCTCCACTCGTCAAGATGGCCACCGGGGAGGAAGCCACCGACGAGGAGCTGGGCGGGGCAGAGATGCACTCGAAGGTCTCGGGCCTGTCCGACTACTTCGCCGAGGACGAGCACGAGGCCATCCGGATGGGCCGTGACATCGTCGCCCACTTCAACTGGCGAAAGCTGGGGTATGGGCCGACCAAGTCGGCGGACGAGCCCGTGTACGACCCGGATGAGATTCTCGGGATCATCCCCTCCGATCTCAGGGTCCCGTTCGACATGCGCGAGATCCTTGCTCGAATCGTCGATGGCTCACGGTTCGAGGAGTACAAGGCGGTCTACGGGACGTCGATTCTCAACGGGTGGGGATCACTGCACGGATTCCCCATCGGGGTGGTGGCCAACCAACAGGGTGTCATCTTCAGCGACGAGGCGAAGAAGACGACAGAGTTCATCCAACTCTGCAATCGATATGACACCCCGGTCCTCTTCATTCACAACACCACCGGGTACATGGTGGGCAAGGACTACGAGCAGGCCGGGATCATCAAGGACGGCGCCAAGATGATCAACGCCGTCGCCAATTCCGAGGTGCCCCACATCTCTTTGATGGCGGGGGTCTCATACGGCGCTGGCAACTACGGCATGTCGGGACGGGCATATGAGCCAAGGTTTGTCTTTGGCTACCCCAATCACAAGGTGGCGGTGATGGGTGCCAGACAGCTTGCCGGGGTGATGTCGATCGTCGCTCGTCAATCGGCGGAGTCCAAGAGGATCGAGTTCGACGAGAAGGCAGACGAGAAGCGCAACCGAGAGCTGATGGAGATGATGGAGCACACCGAGCAGGCCTATTTCTCCACGGCGCGGGTGCGTGACGACGGGCTCATCGATCCTCGCGACACGAGGACGGTGCTCGGGATCGCGCTATCGGCGATTCACTCCGGACCGGTGCACGGCACGGACCGGTTCGGCGTCTTCAGGATGTAGTCGGGTCGGCAACATCGAACTCGACCAGCACCTCGGAGTAACCCAGGCTGAGCAGGAAGTCGGTGAGCACAGATCGTGCATTCTGCTCCGCCTTGGTGAGAATCCCGGCGTCGATGGCATTCTCGACGAGCACCTCGTCGGCAAGCCTTCTCACGTCTGACTCGAGCCTCGGGTCGCCCTTGGTGAACAACCCGAGGTCACGCTCCATGACCTGGGTTGCGTCCTGGTCCGGATCGACGTACTGGATGGCGGCTGGCGGCAGTGTTATCTCCACCCTTCCGGCCTCGTCGACGGTGATGTCCTCGACCGTCAGGGTGCCTAGATCGACGCCCGCCCCGATGCGGGCCACCGCGAACAGACGCAGTGAGTCGCCACGGGCCCAGGCCAGCCAGCCGGCGTCGGTGCCTTTCTCCACGATCGTGTACTGCACGGTCTCGACCGTCGTCAATCGGGCGAGGTCACGAATCGCGGTGATCGTGACCGGCCCGATCTCCTCGTAAGGCTCGGGCTCGAACACCTCGGCGATCTCACTGGGTGTGGGGATGGCCGAAATGACGGTACGGAAAGCCCAGAACGCCAAGAGACCCAACCCAAGGACGAGCACCAGGATGGTTGCGGTGGCGGACGGAAACCGAGACTTTCTGGCCTCGTTGTCCATTCCTTTATTCTACGAGGGGCCCATGATCTATGGGGATTCCGTCCAGTAGCCTCGGGCTCCGATGATCTCCAAGGTTCTGGTTGCCAACCGAGGTGAGATCGCCCGCCGGGTCTTCCGCACGTGTCGTGAAATGGGTATCTCGACGGTTGCGGTGTACTCGGACGCCGACCATGCCGAGGCACATGTCAGGGAGGCCGACGAAGCGGTGCTGCTCCCCGGAACGGCGGCAGGCGACACATATCTCAACATCGACGCCATCGTCGCTGCCGCCAAGGAGGCCGGGGCCGACGCCGTCCACCCCGGCTATGGGTTCCTCGCCGAGAACCATCTGTTTGCACAGGCGGTTCAAGCTGCGGGACTGGTCTGGATCGGTCCCTCCCCGCCATCGATCGAGGTGATGGGGTCGAAACTTCGCTCGAAGGAGCTGATGGAGAAGACCGGCGTTCCCACGCTGCCGGGAGCCCCTGTGCCCGACCTGGCCGAACTGGAGCGCACCGCGGTCTCGATCGGCTTCCCGCTGCTGGTCAAGGCCTCCGCCGGGGGTGGTGGCAAAGGCATGCGGGTGATCCACGAGCCGGATGATCTGCTCGAGGCGATCGACTCGGCGGGACGGGAGGCGGCAGGGGCGTTCGGGGACGACACCCTCCTCTTGGAGAAATACCTGGAGGCACCCCGGCACATCGAGATTCAGGTGCTCGGCGACACGAAAGGCAACATGATCTCCCTGTTCGAGCGCGAGTGCTCCATCCAGCGTCGCCATCAGAAGATCATCGAGGAAGCGCCGTCGCCGGTCATCGACGAGCCCACCCGGGCGGCCATGGGGGAGGCTGCGGTGCATGCCGCAAAGGCCGTCGACTATGTGGGGGCGGGCACCGTCGAGTTCCTCTATCAGGACAACGACTTCTTCTTCCTCGAGATGAACACACGACTCCAGGTAGAGCACCCGGTGACGGAGATGGTCACGGGTCTCGATCTGGTGCGTCTCCAGATCGAGGTGGCAGATGGCATGGAGATCTCAGGGATCATGCCGGCCATCGGTGGGCATGCCATCGAGGCTCGTCTGTATGCGGAGGATGTGACCAACGACTTCCTCCCCGTCACCGGAATGTTCCATCGCTTCCAGTTCCACGATGACGAGGGCATCCGGGTCGACGCCGGGATCGAGAGCGGCTCGGTGGTGTCGGTTCACTACGACCCCATGATCGCCAAGGTGATCGCACATGCTCCCAGCCGGGAATCGGCGGCAGCCTTGCTCGCATCGGCTCTGCGCCGAGCGCACATCCATGGCTCGACGACAAACCGGGCCTTGCTGGTGCGCATCCTCGAGCATCCCGAGTTCCTGAGCGGGCAGACCGACACTCATTTCCTTCAGCGTCATGACGCTGCCGGCCTCGGCCGCCCGCTGCTCGACTTGCCGTCTGAGAGACTGGCGAGCCTGGCGGCGGCCCTGGCCGACCAAGCCTTTCAGAAGGAGACCGCACCGGTCTTGAGCTCACTCCCCTCCGGTTGGCGCAACTCACCGAGTGACCTGCAGCATCGGGCATACGCCGGTCACCACGACACCCATCACATCTCCTACACGATGAGCCGGCCGGCGCTCTCGCTCGAAGGCGTGGGACAGGTGGAGGTCCTCGAAACCACCCCTGAGCTGGTCCGCCTCCAAGTCGGCGATGTTGAGCACCGTTTCGATGTGGCCCGATACGGGCACGACAGATTCGTCGACTCCCAGCTGGGCCCGGTACACCTGACCGAGGTCCCCCGGTTCCCCACACGAGACCTGGAGGAGGACTCGGGGTCATTGCACGCCCCTATGCCGGGCAAGGTGATCCGGGTCGATGCGGTGATCGGCGCCACGATCTCCGAGGGCAGCACGCTGCTGGTCATGGAGGCGATGAAGATGGAGCACACCCTCCGAGCCCCCCACGCGGGCCGGGTGACCCAGGTCCTCTGCGCCCCGGGTGACCAGGTGGAGGCCGGCGCGGTGCTCGTCGTGGTCGAGGAGCCCTGACTCAACCGTTCAGAACGCCTGGAGGACCTCAAGGACGTGATCGATGTCCGCCACCGTGTGGTCGGCGTTCACCTGGAAGCGGATCTCCTCGTCACCACGGGGCACGACCGGGTAGTTGAGACCCGTGGCGAGGACCGCGTTCTCGAAGAGGTGAGCCACCAGCGCCGCGGTTCGCTCTGTGTCCCGAACCAACAGGGGGACGATCGGGTGTGGGCCGGGGATGGTCTCGAACCCGGAGGCGAGGAGCCCCGCCTCGAACTTCTCGGTCATCGCCGAGAGATGCGTCAGAAGCTCCGAGCCTTCGGGAGAGTCGAGAATCGAAACCGACATGTCCGCAGCCGCGGCCTCGCCCGCGGTGATCGGGTTCGAGTAGATGTACATCGGGCCCTTCTCGCGCAGAAAGGTGGCGAGTGTCCGTGTGCCGGTCACATAACCACCGTTGACCCCGAATGCCTTACCCAGGGTCCCGATCAGCAAATCGGCCTCACCGTTGGTTGCCTCCTCGGTACCTCTCCCGGTGCCCCCGTATGCGCCGACCCCGTGCGAGTCGTCGACCACCACCACGACATTCTCGGGGAAGGACGAGTCATGCCGGATCGCCACCTCGTTGATCACAGACAGGTCGGCGAAATCGCCACGCATGGAGAAGACACCGTCCGTGACCACGATCGCTCGACTCCCCTTGCCTGCCGCGTCTTCGAGGGACTCGTCGAGGGCGGCGTAGTCGAGATGCGGATAGACACTTCGATGCCCCGGCCGGGCCATGCGGATGGCATTGATGATGCAGTTGTGGTTGAGCTCATCGGAGAGAATCACGGTGGTAGGCGTGATCAACGCGGCCAGTGTCGAGATGACCGCGGCGTACGCCGATGAGTAGACCACGGCGGACTCACGACCGTGGAACTCAGCCAGCCTCCGCTCGAGGTCGATGTGGGCCTGATAGGTGCCGGAGATGAACCGGACCGCTCCCGGCCCTGTCCCAAACCTGTGGGTGGCGGCCGCCTCGGCGTCGGCCACCGCCGGATGATGGGTCAGCCCTAGGTAGCTGTTGGAGTTCATCCGGAGGAACTCGAGGTCATGGCCGGCAAGCCGATACCGCGGACCCAACCCGCCACGTGGCGGGACGACCTCGGTGACGACCCACTCGGCCCCTTTGGCGGTCCCGGTCTCGGCCAGCTCCACCAGCTCGGCGGCCAGTATCAGGTCAAGTCGTTCGTTGGGCATCTGCCTCCGTTTAGCAGGTATCTATGGTGCCCAATCATGACACGTCTCGGCTTCATCGGTCTCGGCATCATGGGGCGAGGCATGGCAGCCAACCTCGTCGCGGCCGGGCACCCTCTGACTGTCTGGAACCGCACACCGTCCAAGGCCGACGGCCTCGACGCCCGTGTTGTCGACCATCCCGGTGACGTCGGCCCGGCATCGGACATCGTCTTCGTCTGTGTCTCCGACACCCCCGACGTCGAGGAGGTGGTCTTTGGTGATTTCGGTGTCATTCACGGGATGACAGAGGGCGACATCCTCGTCGACCACTCGACCATCTCCCCTCATGCCACCCGGCAGTTCGCGGCCCAAGCCGCCGAGCTCGGCGTCAAGTGGGTGGACGCCCCGGTGTCGGGTGGGTCTGAGGGTGCAAAGCGGGGGACCCTTGCCGTCATGGCAGGCGGTGAGCGCGACGCGTTGGAGGCCGCCCGCCCCTTCATAGAGTCGTACGCGTCATCGATCGTCCACGTCGGCGACGACCCGGGATCGGGTCAGATGGTCAAGGCGGTCAACCAGGTTCTCGTCGCGCTCAATCAGCTCGCCTCGTCCGAGGCGCTTTTCCTCGCCGACGCCGCCGGGCTCGATCTGAAGACGACATTGTCCGCCGTGGAAGGAGGGGCGGCGGGGTCGTGGATGTTGTCCAATCGAGGGCCGCAGATGATCGAGAGGGATTGGCGTCCCGGTTTCACCATCGACCTCCAACAGAAGGACCTCCGAGTCGTGCTCGAGACCGCAGACGAGCTGGGCGTCCCGCTCCCCGGTGTCGCCCTGGTGTTCCAGCTCTACCGCTCCCTCCAGGCTCGTGGGCTGGGAGACGAGGGCAATCATGCCCTCGTCAAGGCCTTGGAGGCCCTGGCCGGCCACGAGATAGGCCGGAGCCGCACTCCCACCCGGTGACCCGTGCCACGGGACGCCGGCTGTAGCCGATGATCAGGTCTACTCGAGAAGGTCCGCCTTGACCCGAGCGACATGACCGGCGGCCCGCACGTTGCGGTATGCCTTCTCGACCTCACCGTCCGGCCCGATCGCGAACGTCGACCTGATGAGGCCATCGGTCATCTTGCCGTACAGGCTCTTCTTCCCCCAAGCCCCGAGCGACTCGGCCAGCGTGTGGTCGCGGTCGGAGAGGAGATCGAAGTTGAGGCCCTCCTTCTCGCGGAACTTGAGATTTCGCGAGGGAGGATCGGGGCTGACACCGACGATCTCGTAACCGGCGTCGGTGAACTCGGTGTAGCTGTCCCGAAAGTCACACGACTCGGTCGTGCAGCCAGGGGTCATCGCACGTGGGTAGAAGAACATCACGTATCTCTTCCCGGCGAGATCCTCGCTCGACACGAGGTCACCGTGCTGATTGGGCAGATTGAAGCTGACAATCTGGGTCATGAAGAGAGGCTACTTGGAGATGTCTGCCGCGATTGCCTCGTCGGAGGTGAGGAACGTCGATCCACCGGCGAGGAGGCTCAGACCGGCCGGCAGCCAGTAAGAGACCAGCCGGAACACGAGGATGGGCGCAACCGTCGACGAGGCGGGGAATCCGTAGGCGGCGAGGAGGATGGCGAGTGTGCCCTCGGTGACGCCAAGACCACCGGGCATCCCGGGAAGCCCGCCCACCAGCTGCGAGACGGCGTGGGTGGCTATCGCCTGCATGATTCCGATCTCGATGCCGAATGCGACCATGACGAAATAGAAGGCGGCTGCCTCCAGGACCAGTCGTGCCCATGTGTAGACCTGGGATTCGAGACCGGGTGCATGGTTGATCATCGAGGACTCGATCTTCGACCTGACGACCTTGGGCAGGTAGCGAGAGATGCTGCCCAACCGACCCGAGCCGAACATCACCAGGACGCCCATGAGCATGACGATCGGAGCGGCCACCAGGAGGCTCGTTGAGGCGATTGGGATCGCCTCCTGTGGTCGCTCGATGAGAATCCCACCTCCCGCCAGGATCAACAACCCGGCGTAGTTGAGCAACGTTGTCCTGATCGCCGGGCCCGTCGTGCTCTCGGAGACTTCGTCTCGCACGGTCCACGACATGGCCACCGGGGTGATGGCCCCTCCCGCCGGTATCAGACGGGCAACGCCTGCCCCGACCAGGGCTGCTTTGAATGCGGGCCACCTGGGTATGTTGCTGTTGGTTTCCTGGATCGACTCTCGGAAGAGCAGGCCGAAGACCCACTTGGCAGCGATCTGGCAGACGCCGGCCAGGATGACCAGAGCCCATGCGGCACCATTGAGTGGGGGGATCTCGAAGTTCGTGATCACCCAGTAGGCGAATCCGGCGTACAAGACCGCGGCTATCGAGGCGATCAAGAGGACTCGTCTTGGGCTCATGGGATCAACGGATCGTCAGCGGTCTCCCTCATCCCGTCGGTGGCCGGATCCCTGTCGTAAACGGCTCGTCGCAGCATCGAAGAGGTGTCCGTCTCATCACCTGGATTCCCCTGCATCCGCCGTCCGACGAGGATGGCCGAAAGCAGGAGGACAACGAGGCTAACTGTCACCGGCCGACCCATGGCGACGCTCACCACCGGAAGGAGGCCCCAGCCAACGAAGCCGGCCAAGCCACCGCCTATGCGCCATCCGGCCAGAGACCATCCGCCGACCCAAATGGCCAAGGCAGGGCTGAGCGCGAGCATGAGACCGGCTGCCGCGGCCAGCCCCCGCCCCGACCGACCCTTCACGATGATCGACCAGTTGTTGCCGACGACCGCGGCAACACCGGCTATCCCGGCGGCACCTGTTCCCAGACCGACCTTACGGGCCAGCAAGACCGGAAGGAGCCCTTTGAGGCCATCGAGCACGGCTGCAACCGCCCCCCAGCCCAAGCCAATGGAGCGGGTGAGATTCCCGGCGCCGACATTTCCCGACCCGACTCGCCGCAGGTCCTCGCCCTTGGCGCCCGCGATGAGCTGGGCAAAGGGGATCGAGCCCACCAGATAGGCGGCCAGCAAGAGCAATGGCCAATACAGGATCGGTGAGGAGACAACCGGCATGCCGGCATCAAATTAGCTAGCCGGTATCTGAGTGCGAAGCCAACGCCGAATCGCGAACCGGCGCCGCAGGTAGCTCCAAACGAAAGACGGTCTCACCTGCGGTCCGAGAGTGAATGAGAGAGCCCCCCATCAGCTCGGCCAGCTGGCGCGATACAGACAAGCCGAGACCGACCGACCCCTGGACACCGGCGTGGCCGGTGACGTACGGCTCGAAGATCCGGGCAGCCAATTCCTCCGGGATCCCCTCGCCATCGTCCCGGACCTCCACCCACACCCTGTCGACCGAGGTGCCGACCGTGATTCGTCGACGGGGCCCCCCGTATCGGAGTGCATTGGTCAGGAGATTCCGGAGTATCTGTCGAACCCGCCTCGGGTCGGCCGTCACCAGTGGCGGGTTCCTCTCGGGGAGCTCGACGGTGACGGCCAGACCATCGAGAGTGGCCTTGAGCTCACCGAGCAGATCCACGACCTGCAACTTCACAGCGACCGTTCCTATCTGGGACCGGGCAGCCACCAACAGATCGTCGACGATGTTCTCCATCTCCGACGCCTGACTCGAAACGAGTCTGAGCAACTCGGCACGCTCCTCCTGATCGAGGACGCGGCCTTGGACGAGCTCGGAGGTGATTCCCACCACGGCTGTCAGGGGAGTTCGCAGCTCATGGCTGACACTGGCGACGAACTGATCTTTTGCCCTCATCAGTTCGGCCATAGCCTCATTGCGCGCCCTGACGTGGGTGATGTCGGTCAGACCGATGACGATCGAGCTGGCACGAGCTGCGTCGGACGTGTCTACCGACCTGGCCTGCAGCCATCTCATCTCACCGAGTCGGGAAACGGTGAGGATCTCCTCATCCCAGGTCTTCTTGCCTTCGTAGAGCGCCACAAGAGCGCCGACGAAGCTCTCGATGTTCTGATCGGTGACCACTCGCGGGCTCCGGTACCCCTCGAAGCTGGCTGCGTCCGTGATCTCGAGCAGGTCTTGGGCCGCCTCGTTCGCCCGCACGACCCGAGCCCGGCTGACCGCCTTACGGACCACCTCGGGGTAGGCGAGGAGGAACTGCCTCAGCCGCTCGGGCTTCCCAACATATTCGCTGCGCACATACTCGATGGCCTCCGACCAGTCCTCCTCCAAGACGGCGGTGGGTGACTCGTCGAACAGGATCTGATACTTGGTGCTGAGGGAGGTAACGGTCTCATGGATCGTGTTCAGGATGAGATAAGCCATCAGGTACGAAGTGGCCATGATCGCCCCGAGGATCAGCTTCGTGCCCTGTGGGGAGCCCCAGAACTGAGGAATGGCGGCGAGAGCCACGGCGGTGATGGTGCTGACCAATGCTCGATGCCCGTCGACGAAGAGCATCCCTATCGAGGCGACCAAGACCAAGGCCACGGCAGCCGGAACGACCGTCGTCAGATCTCCGAACAGGGCGTACCAGAGGGCGATGATCACACCCGACCCAAACAGGGCTATGCCGCCCTCCTCTCGCCCCCCGAGGATCTGGGCGGTCATCAGGGCCGCGGCCAGCATGGGGCCTATGGCGCGCGCGAGTACCAGGCCGTCGCCTGTGACCAACCCGATCACCAGATATAGCGCAGTGACCAGATACGAGGCGGCTACCCCCACGCGGACCACGATGTGGTCGAGACCGGGACGCTCCCCACTGACCGATGTGAGGAACGCGATTGCACGGACACCCATCAGGGATGTATCGGCAAATGAGGCACTCCAACTACACCGGCCTATCGACCCAAATCCCGGGAGGGCGGTATCGTCGGAACCAGATTTCGGCCCATCCAGAGAGGACAGGAAGATGGCTGTGAAGATCACTTACGCCACGATGTCAGCCGACAACGAGGAGCTCGACAGCGCCTATGAGAAGGCCATCGTGGAGGTTGGCTCCAAGCTCGGGCAGACCCAAGGAGTCATCGTCGACGGCGAGCACCGGACCGATCGGGAGGCATACACCGAGCTGTCGCCGATCGACAGCGAGATAATCGTGGGGCGATTCGCACAGGCCAGCAGCGAGGACATAGACGATGCCGTGGCCGCGGCAGATGCCTTTCAGCCCGAATGGGAGCGTTTCGGCTGGGAGGCTCGACGCGACATCATGCTCGAAGCGGCAGAGCTCATCGACGCCGAGATGTTCGACCTCGCCGCGTTGATGACATTCGAGATCGGGAAGACGCGGCTCGAGGCTCTGGGTGACGTGGCCGAGACCGCCGAGTTCCTCCGTTATTACGCACGTCAGATCACCGGGAACAACGGATTCGTCCGGGAGTTGGGCTCACTGGGTTTGCGTGAGAACAACACCTCGGTTTCCCGTCCCTGGGGCGTATGGGGAGTCATCTCACCTTTCAACTTCCCTCTCGCCCTCGCCGCTGGCCCCTCGATCGGCGCCCTCATAACCGGTAACACGGTGGTCCTCAAGCCATCCAACACCGGAGCGCTGATGGCCCTCGAGTTCTACCGCATCATGAGCGCCGCCGGTCTTCCCTCCGGCGCCCTGCATGTGCTCACAGGTGGTGACGGTGTCGGTGACTACATGGCACATCACGACGGCATCGACGGTCTCACCTTCACCGGGTCCCATGCGGTCGGGATGTACTTGTATCGGACCGTCAACGAGAACAGGCCGAAGCCGGTGACGGCGGAGATGGGCGGCAAGAACCCCGTGATCGTCACGGCGACGGCTGACCTCGACACCGCCGCCGAAGGCATCATCCGCGGGGCATTCGGGCTGAGCGGGCAGAAGTGCTCGGCCACGTCGAGGGTGTATGTGGAGGAACCCGTATACGACGCTTTGTTGGACAAGCTGGTCGCCAAGACCAACGCGGTCAAGGTCGGTATCCCTACCGAAGGTGACGTCTTCATGGGACCCGTGATCGACGAGGCCGCGGTCAAGCGATTCAGCGAGGCTGTCGACGAAGTGCGGTCGAGTGGCGGGGAGATCCTCGTCGGCGGGAACGTCCTCGCCGAAGGAGCGCTCGCCCGGGGCAACTATGTCGAGCCCACCGTGGCCACCGCCCCATTGGACTCGTGGATCTGGGAGAAGGAGCTGTTCGTCCCCTTGGTCGCAGTCACCAAGGTCTCGAGCCTCGACGAGGGCCTCGAACTCTCCAACGACACCGAATACGGGCTGACGGCGGGTCTCTTCTCTGGTGACGACGCCGAGATCGAGAAGTGGTTCGAGCAAATCGAGGCCGGTGTCACGTATGTCAACCGTGCGGCAGGTGCCACCACGGGTGCCTGGCCCGACATCCAGTCGTTCGGCGGTTGGAAAGGGTCGGGCACCTCGGGCGCCGGCGGTGGTGGCCCTTGGTACCTCCGTCAATTCCTGCGTGAGCAGTCGAGGACCTTGATCAAGTAGCTCCGTCTGTACGTCGCACCTGCAATGAACGCGCCTACGCGGTGTTCATTGCACATGGGACGGATACTCCCACCCGATTCGGGCCTACTCGAGGATTATGCGCAGGCCGTCGGGGTCCTCGAGGACGAGCCGGGACCCGTCCACGCTGGCACCGATCCCGAGATTGGTGAGGTGGTCCTTCCACCGCTCCGGCTCTTCGACATGAAAGACGAGGGTCTCGGGTCTTCCCTCCCCACCCTCGACGAGCTCGATGTGCTGCCCGGGCCCGGCCTCCACGACGGCGGCAATCACGCCTTCCGAAGGTGATCGCACCTGGTGAAACCCAAGGACGTCCCGATAGAACTCGAGTGAGGCGGTCAGGGAGGTGACACCGACCGGCGTCCGGGTCGTCATCACCCGTCCGGGAGCCCTCTTTGGCCCGCCACCTGCGATGACTTGCTTGGCTTCCTCTATGGTGAACCGGCCCGCCGTGACCTCCCGTCCGACGACGACGCCGCTCAGACGGTGACCCGAGGTCTCCAGGAGCATGAGGCTCCTCAGGTCCTCGAGGTTACGAACACCGCCCGCGGCGATGACAGGTTCCTGAACGGTGCCCAACGCCTCGGCCAGGATCTGCAGGTTCGGCGGCTCCGAGAGAGCGTCGCGGCCGGCCTCGGCGACCAGGAAGGCAACCACACCGGCCGACGACATCTCGATGAGGACCTCTTCGAGAAAGCGCCCACTGTTCTGGGTCCAACCCCTGGTGGCGATCTCCTCGTTCGGCCGGACGTCGAGCGAGACGGCGATCCTGTCGGGATGCTCGCGACACATCTCCCACACCATGATCTGGTTCTCGATCGCTGCCGTTCCCATCACGATGCGCCACGCCCCATCGTCGATCAACCGTTGCGCCTCGCCCTCGGACCTGATCCCTCCGGCGATCTGGATCGGGATGTCGATCTCGTCGACGAGATGTTTGATCAGCTCACGGTTGCGATAATCGCCATACGCGGCGGCGTCGAGGTCGACAACGTGGAGATAGTCCACACCCTGTTGCATCCAAATCCGCGCTCGACCGATCGGATCGTTGTCGAGCGGGATCGCCTCCTCCAGCCCGCCTCTGGGGAGACGAACCGACAACCCGCCGAGGATGTTGATGCGGGCGTACAGATCCATGGCTGAACCCTACAGACACTCTCTGAACACCGGGTCAACCCCTTTTCGCGACCCCGGACAACTGACCAAACGCCAACCTCAGGTTGCACGACCTCCATAGAGGTCAGACTGCATCGAGAACGAAGATCACGCCTCCCCGACCGCCATCCCGAGGGCCTCCTCGGCGGAGTGGAGGGTCTGACCGCCTTTGGTCACCGCCGCGAAAAGATCGCCGTACCTCTGGAGCCGGTCCCAGAGATTGAGGATGGTCAGCTCTCCGTTCCTGATCGTGTCCAGCTCGTCCCAGGTGAGCGGTGCTGAGACCGGAGCACCTGGTCGTGGCCTCACCGAGTAGACAGAGGCAACCGTCTGACCGAACGCGTTGCGGTTGTGATCGACGAAGACCTTCCCCTTCCGTTTGGGTTTGTCCCATTCCATGGTGATGTCGTCGGGATTGGCGGCCGCCAGGTACTCGCCCACCTCGCCCACGAAGCGACGGACTCGCCCGAAGCTGTGGACCGGGTCGAGGGGCACATACACGTGCAGGCCCCGCGCCCCGGACAGCTTCGGATAGGCCTCGAGGCCAAGCTGTCCCAGAGCCAGCCTGAGCAACTTGGCCCCACCCACGACTTGGCCCCACTCCGATCCTTCCGCGGGGTCGAAGTCGAATATGGCATAGGTGGGCTTCTCCAAATCGGGGGCGATCGAATGGAAGGGGTGGATCTCGATACAACCCATGTTGGCGAACCACATCAACGCCTCCGGTGAGTCGGCGAGGAGGAAGTCGATGACCCCACCCTGAGAGTCCGACTCCACGGGAGTCGTTCTCATCCAATCGGGCTGATGACCGGGGGCCCGCTTCTCGTAGAAGGAGGGACCGCCGATCCCGTCCGGGTAGCGCGACATCGAGATCGGTCGGCCCTCCAGATGGGGAAGGAGGACCGGCGCCACCGATGCGTAGTACTGGATCAGGTCGCCCTTGGTGAGACCGTCGTCGGGAAAGAACACCTTGTCGACATTGGAAAAGGTGAGGGGCCGGTCAGTCTCTGAGGGGACGAATCGGTCACCGTCCTTCACCACCCTCACGACAGCCGGGAAATCGGCCTTGGCGCTCGCCAGCGGTCGATCGGTGGCCCTGAGCGAGACCCTTCCGATCGTCTCCTTGACCTCCTCCCATATCAACCCATGGCTTTTCATGTCGCGGGCCTCGGAGATCAGGACCATCGACATGCCGGCATCCTCGACCGCCTCGACCAAGGGCCCCACACGGAGGGTCCCCTCGCCGTAGGCCACATGCTTGATCTCACCGGCGTCGCCGAAGTGGTTGTCTGAGAACTGGACCTGGAGCGGCTGGATCATCCAGCCCGGGAAGTTGTCCCGGACAAAGGTGAGCACCGAGACGAATGCAGTCTTCGAGGTCAGGGCGCCACCGGTCATGGCGTGGATATGGGCCCAGTCGACCACCGGTCTCACGAACGAGTACTCGGAGGCGAGCTGGGCGATGTCGCCCAGGCTCCCGAATGCGCTCTTCTTCCCGGATGTCTCCAGACCGAGACCGACACCCAGCGACTCGATCTTGGGTCCTATGAAGTCGAGACGGGCCCGAATCCGGTCCAT
>DASWKM010000018.1:0-6329 GCA_036396635.1 Acidimicrobiia bacterium | reverse complement strand
TGGCACCCAATCCTACGGTCTGGGCGGCTATCGGGACACCCCTCTGGAGGCCCTCCTGCCCGTCGATTCGGAGGCACCGGACACCCAGCGCGAGGTGGAGGTGGCCGAGGTGCTGCTCATCGACACCAGCGAGTCGATGGGAGCCTGTCATTGCGAGGAGAACAGCTTCGACACCAGCGAGGGCGGGGTCAGCAAGACAGACATCTCGAAGGCAGCAGCGGTCAGGGCCATCGACGCCTTGGGGCCAAATGACGAGATCGGGCTACTTGCGTTCAGCGGCAGCACGAGGTGGGTCATCCCACTCCAGGAGCTCCCCGACCGGCAGACCATCGACGATGGCGTGGCCAGCCTGAGACCCTTTGGGGAGACCCGAATCGTCCCGGCCATCCAAGTCGCGGCCGAGGAGCTGCTGAACTCCAGCAAGGAGCTGAAGCACATCATCCTCTTCACCGACGGATTCACCCCCGAGGTCGAGCTCGACCAGTCCATGGGTGGCGACTTCGGCATCGCGTCCACGGGACTGCTCGAGGCGGTGCAGGAGATAGCGGAGACCGGTATAACGGTCTCCGTCGTCGGCACCGGCGAGGGTGCCACACCATCTCTCGAGGAGATCGCCGAGGCGGGAAACGGGCGGTTCTACCCGGGACGAAACCTCGACGAGATCCCGGAGATCTTCGTCAAGGAAGCCCGACTCGCCTCTCGATCGTTCATCAACGAGGGTGAGTACTACCCCGTGGTCACCTCGACCGACGAGGCGGTGCGCGACATCGCCTCGTCACCCGCCATCCTCGGGTATGTGGCCACCTCCCCCAAGCCGACTGCCGAGCTCCAGCTCCAGGTGGGCGCACTGGGCGACCCGCTGCTGGCGGCGTGGCGGGTGGGTCTGGGGAAGGTCACGGCATGGACGAGCGACGGTGGGGAGAAGTGGTCGGCGGCATGGGCGTCGTGGGACGGCTACTCCGATTTCTGGTCGGCGGTGGTACGGGGGACTTTCCCCCTCACCGGCTCGGAGGGCGAGAGGATCGAGGCCTCGATCGCCGACGAGCTGATGACGATCACCCTCGAAGGAGCAGAAGCCTGGCCGGCAGGCACCCAGCCGGTGGCGCGAGTGAGCTACCCCGACGGCACCTCGGAGGAGGTCAGACTCGATCGGGTGTCCGACTTCGAGTTTGGGGCGGTTGCCCCTGCCCGACAGGGTGGCACGTATGCGGTGGGGATCAGCGTCGAGGGATCAGGAGGCGAGACAGTGGTCCTGTCGGCACTGGCCACGCGCTCGTTCGCCGCAGAGTTCCTTCCCGGTGAGCCGGATGCGGACCTGATGGGAAGCATCTCCGCAGCCACCGGAGGACGTGGTGAGATCGGAACCGCGGAGGCTTTCGATGCCGAGGGCCTGGAGGAAGGCATCACCGAGAAGCAGTACCGCTGGTGGTTCCTTCTCGCCGCTGCCCTTCTCTGGCCCATCGACGTTGCCCTTCGCCGTCTCCGGCTCTCGAGAAGAGGAACGCCAGACCGGCCAGCGCCATCACAGCCGCCCCGATCCAGACCCACCAGACCAGCGGCCGCACGAACACGCTGACGTCGACCGTCGCGCCATCCGGGAACAGGAGCGAGATCGCGATGACCACGTCATCGACCGGTGTGGAGCGAAGCGCCGGCTCGGCCACGGGCAACGCCTGCTCCTCATAGGCCCTGATCTCCGGGACGAGTCGGCCGCCGTCCACGTCGAACACGGCGCGGGCAAAGACATATCTGTCGGTTTCCCCGGTGCTCAGCTCGGTCAAGACGACCTCGTGACCCGCCACGGTCACCCGATCACCAGGTCTCATCGAGCCGGTGAGCTCGGCGCCGAGCGCGCTCCCCGCCACACCGACGAGGAAGAGAGCCATGCCGAGATGGGCAAGATGAGCTATGAGGACTCGTCGTCGGGGACGGTCCCTGATGATGGCGAGTCCCAGGAGAGCCAGTGACGCCAGAGCCGGAGCCATCAATGCGACGACCGGCTGCAGCCCGACGATCAACGACACGACCGCCGCCGCCCCGGCCATACCGGCCAGGTACCCGTACCACCAGCGCCTGAGGGCGAGGGTCAGGCTGACCGCGACCATCACCGCAACCGGAAGTACCGTCAGGACGAAGAACCTGGAGTCCACCACCACTGTGTCACCGGAGAAGACGGAGACGAATGCCGGGTAGGCCGAGCCGGCGGTGATGAACACGAGGGCAGCACCGAGCAGGAGGGCATTGACCACGATCCAGCCGTCACGATCGAGCCCGATTCGCCCCCACGGCTCCCCCTTGGGCCCTCTCAACGCCACGATGGCGACCAGGGCGGCGACAAGGGCGGCGGCCACGAGAAGGATGCGGCCCACCACGGGATCCTCGGCGAAGGAGTGGATCGACCCGGTGGCTCCGGACCTGGTCAGGTAGACCCCCATCACCGTCAAGGCGAATGGTGTCCCCGCCGTCAGGGCGCTCCACCTCCTCAAGCGCCCACTCGACTGTTCGACACGCGAGGTGTGGAGGAAGATCGTCGCCGCCAGCCAGGGCATCAGCGCCGTGTTCTCCACCGGGTCCCAGGCCCAGAAACCGCCCCAGCCGAGCTCGACGTATGCCCAATTGGCACCGGCTGCCATCCCGATCATGAGCAGGGTCCAGGAGACATACAGCCAGGGGCGACATCGTGCCAACCAGTCAGATCGGGGTGCGACCGCGTTCTCGATCAGGAGGGCAAACGGGATCACCAGGGTGGTCAGACCGAGGTAGAGGATCGGCGGGTGATAGATCATCGCCGGATGCTGCAGGATGGCCAGCAACCCGACCCCATCCACTGCGGGGATGTCAGACACCACGAACGGGTTGGCGAAGAAGGCCGTGATCAGGGCGAGCCCGACGCCCACGAGCGAAACGACTCGAACCGAGGTTCTCCCGATCAGGAAGAAGGCGCCCAAGGTCATCGTCATCGCGGTGTAGAAGAGCATCGACCCGTCCATGCCACCCCACAGTGCTGCCAGGCGGTAGGGCCAGGGTGTGGCCAGGCTGGTGGTCTCGGCCACATAAACCAACGAGAAGTCGTGCGCCACGAGGGCGACCGCGAGAGTGACGGTCGCGGCAAGGCCCAGCGAGGCCGCGATCACAAGGACCCTGCGCCTGCCGACGATGGCTGCGATCAGGGAGACGGCGGCCGCCCCCCACAGAGTTGCTGAGCCGATCAGGCCGGCATCCACCCGGTCATCCTATGAACGGGGATCAGCTACGACTCTCACACCATGCAGTAACGATGGCGGTGAGCTCCTCGCGAGCGGCCTCGACCGCGGAGAGGTCGGTGAACCTCGTGTATCGGGCGGTGTCGCCGCCACCCTCGAGCCTCGGGTGGTGCCCCGGGATCGATGCTCCGTTGTGAAACATCAGGCTGACGTGAGACTTGGTCCGGGGTATCAGGCTGGCCATGTTCCCCTCGAAAATGAACGTCGGAGATTTCCACTTGATGGCCTCGGTGATTCGATCGTCCGAGAGGATGATCTCCCGCACCGCGAGCATGGCGTCCTTGGCGGGGTGCTCGTAATCGTCGAACCAGTCGTCGACCTCCGATCTGGCGGGCATGGTGGAAGCCTACGACAACCGGAACCTCGCGATGCTGGTTACCGTCATCGGCGATGTCCAATCTCTTTGCCGCACGAGCCGATGAGGTGGCCGCCAGGACGGCACCTCTGGCGACGCGAATGCGACCGCGATTACTCGACGAGGTCGTTGGCCAGCACGGCCTGTTGGGCCCGGGCGCCGCCTTCCGTCACATCGTGGAGTCGGGAGAGCCCATATCGATGCTCTTGTGGGGGCCTCCCGGCACCGGCAAGACCACACTCGCCAGGTTGGTCGCCACTCATGCCGAGGCTGCCTTCCGCACGCTCTCGGCGACCTCCGCTGGAGTCAGGGACATCAGAGAGATCCTTGCGGGGGCCCGCGACCTGTTGGCCACCGAAGAGCGAAGGACCGTCCTCTTGCTCGACGAGATCCACCGCTTTGCCAAGAACCAACAGGACGCTCTGCTTCCCGGTGTCGAGGACGGCACTCTGATCCTGGTCGGAGCAACGACCGAGAATCCCTACTTCGAGGTCAACGGGCCTCTGATGAGCCGGATGACCCTCTTCCGGCTGGAGTCGCTCACCCCCGGCGACATCGAGGGGTTGCTGCAGACGGCTGTGCACGACGATGTGCGCGGCCTCGGCTCGATGGGGATCGACCTCCCTGCCCCCGCCGCATTCGAGTTGGCGAGCCGCACCGGTGGCGATGCCCGTCAATCGCTCAATGCCCTGGAGGTGGCGGCGCGTATGGCAAAGTCGGCCGGCAGGTCGACCATCGCGAGCGAGGATGTCACCGAGGCCTTGCAGAGACGTCTGATCCGATACGACAAGGCCGGCGACTCCCATTACGACGTGATATCGGCCTTCATCAAGTCGGTGCGCGGGTCTGATCCGGATGCGGCCATGTACTGGCTGATGCTGATGGTCGAAGCCGGTGAGGACCCGGAGTTCATCGCCCGGCGCCTGGTGATCCTTGCCTCTGAGGACGTTGGGCTTGCCGATTCGGAGGGCCTGCGGGTGGCAGTGGCTGCGGCGGATGCGTTGGCTTACGTGGGCTTGCCCGAGGCGGTCTATCACCTGGCCCACGCAACCCTCTACCTCGCCACCGCGCCCAAGTCGAACTCGGTCGGCCGGGCCATCGGTGCCGCCAGGGACCTGGTCCAGGACGGCCCCACCCCCGGCGTCCCGCTGCACCTTCGGTCCACCGGCTACCGGGGCGCCGCCGATCTCGGTCACGGCGAGGGCTACCAGTACTCGCATGACCACCCCGGGGGCCTGGTCGATCAGCAGTACTTCCCCGATGGAGTCGATCCGGGTGTGCTCTTCCGACCGGGAGATCAGGGTCGGGAGGCTACGATTCGGGAGCGGCTGAGGGAGATAGACCGCGTGCTGCGCCGGGTAGGCAGGTTCTGATGACGCAGGTGACCACAACGTGATGATGACGGCCGAACGTGTGGTCGCGATGCCCGCGAAGAAAGTCTTCGAGTTCTTCTCCGACGCATCGAACAACCCGAAATGACAACAAGGAATGGTGAGCTGTCGATGGACCTCTGAGCATCCGATCCGGGTCGGGTCGACCTACCGGCAGCAGGCGCGATTCATGGGCCGGGACGTGGTGTCCACATTCGTTGTGACCAGGTTCGAGCCGGGTCGTCTCATCGAGATCGAGACGGTCGAGTCGACCTTTCCAATCAAGGTCCTTCGAGAGGTCGAGCCGGTCAGTGAAGACTCATGCAGGGTTTCGGCTCACATCTCCGGTGGTCCCGAGAAGGGTTGGCTGAAGCTGGCACAGCCCTTGATGGCCAGACGGGCACAGGCGTCGGTCGACGCCGACTACGACCGCCTGGTTCAGCTGCTCGAGACCTCGGCGAGCTCCGACTGAATCTCGAAGTCCCCATCGGCATACTCGATCGCCCGTGCCCTGGCGGCGGCGAGGAGGTCACCCTCCGCCTGGCGTAGCCGGGCGGCGAAATCCCTGTCGGCGGTGATCTTGATACTGGCCACCTCGGCCCGCATCGATGCCTTGGCGTCGGACTTGACCCGTCGGACGTCACCGAGCACGACCGATGCCGCCTCGAGGACGGCGCCGTCTCCGGAATGACCGTCGAGCTCGGCAGGGCGAGGCCACGACGCCCGGTGGACCGAGCCCGCACGCCACCAACTCCAGACCTCCTCGGTAACGAATGGGAGAAACGGGGCAAACAGACGCAGATAGACGCTCAACGCCAGCTGCAGCGCGGCATGCGCCGACGACGATGCGTCTCCCGTCTCGTAGGCGCGGGCCTTGACCAACTCGAGGTAGTCGTCGGTCCAGCTCCAGAAGGAACGCTCGGCGATCTCCAAGGCCTTGGCGTAGTCGTAGCGTTCGAACGCCACGGTCGCACCGGTGACCGTGGTCGCCAACCCGGCGAGCATCGATCTGTCCAAGGGCTCGGTGATGGCTGCGGGATCGACATCATCGTCGGTGAACCCGAGGGCGAACCTGGACGCGTTGAGGATCTTGATGGCGAGCCTCCGCCCGATCTTCATGACCCCATAGTCCACCGCGGTGTCGACACCCGGCCGGCCATTGCATGCCCAGTATCGGACCGCCTCCGACCCGTGCTCTTCGATCAATGGCAACGGGGTAACCACGTTGCCCCTGGACTTGGACATCTTCTTTCTGTCCGGGTCGAGGATCCACCCGTTGATGGTGGCCGTGTGCCAGGGAAGGGCGCCGTGCTCGAAGTGTGATCGGACGGTCGAGGCGAA
>DASWKM010000017.1:0-15719 GCA_036396635.1 Acidimicrobiia bacterium | reverse complement strand
GCCGGGGATCAGCAAATCGCCGATTGGGCCCGGGAGGAAGTGAGGGTATCCGCCCTCCCCGACGGGTTTCACATTCGTGCAGAAGGCGATGAGGTCCTCCTCGACGTGATGAAGGACGCAGAGTTCGCCCTGGAGCTGGGTCTGCGCAATGCACACCCACAGCTCAGGAAGAAGATGGCCGCATTGCTGCGCGACGACAAGTAGACAAGTACTAGAGGACGAGCTCGGCGATCTGGACCGCGTTGAGGGCAGCCCCCTTACGGAGGTTGTCGCCCACCACCCAGAGATTGATCCCGCCCTGGCGTGAGACCGTCCCCCGCACCCTTCCCACCAAAACATCGTCCATACCGGCAGAATCGAGCGGCGTCGGTGTCCTGTCCTTCCAAAGCTCCAAGCCCGGGGCAGAGCCGAGGACGGTCATCGCCTCATCGGCGGACAATTCACGCTCGAAGAACATGTTTGCCGCCACGCCATGACCGACCAGGACGGGCACGCGAACACAGGTCGGCTCCACCTCGAGATCGGGGATGCCGAGGATCTTTCTCGATTCGTTGACCAGCTTCATCTCCTCATCGGTGTAACCGTCTTCGGTCTCCGATCCGGCGAATGGGAGCACGTTGAACGCGATGGGCCGCTCGTAGATGCGGGGTCCAGGGTCTTCCCAGCCCCCGCCCATCAGAGCTTCGACGTCGGCACCCAAAGGGCCCTGCTGGGCGAGAAGCTCGTCCACCCCCCGCTGGCCGGAGCCGGACACCGCCTGGTAGGACGTGGCCACTATCGAACGCAGCCCGGCCGCCTCGTGAAGGGGACCTGCCGCCATCATCAGGGTCATCGTCGTGCAGTTTGGGTTGGCGACGATTCCTCGGTGTCCGGAGAGGGCATGATCGTTCACCCCAACCACGACCAGCGGCACCCCCGGATCCATCCGGAAGGCGGACGAGTTGTCGATGACCACCACCCCAGCCTCGGCGAAGCGATTTGCGTGGGCACGGGAGCGATCTCCGCCCGCCGAGAAGAGGGCGATGTCGATGCCGCGCGGATCCATCTCCGCCAGGTCTTCGATTTCAACCTCACCATTCAGGGTCTGTGCCTTCTGCCCGGCGGACCTTGCCGACGCGGCGAGACGCAGCTCCGTGACGGGAAATCCTCTCTGATCGAGGATCGAGAGCATGGTGCGACCGACAGCCCCGGTGGCGCCGACGACGGCAATAGTGGTCACTGGGAAGACTCCAACTCGAAAAGCCTGCTGTGGAGGAAGCGCAAGGCGTCTTCGGTTCGTTCCGGGGCGACCAGCAGGGACACGGACCCCTCGTCTGCGTGGCCCTGCGTAGCTGGCATATCGATGTCGTTCATGGCAGCCATCTGACTGGCGGCGATCACATGTGCATCGGAGCCAACGATCGTCACCACTCCTCGCCCCGGTTCGATATGATGGGCAAGGCCGGCGAGCGGCCGGGCGGCAACAGCGGACCTCACCCACGTCCCGGAGTCATCGGTGAACGACGATCTGACATGGACGGGCACCGAGTGGTCGCGGGCGTACTCGATCGAGTGGGGCATCAACACGCCGGCACCAGCCGATGCCATTGCCAGCATTTGGTCGTAACTGATCTCATCCAGGACCCCGGCGTCGGGGACGAGTCTGGGGTCGGCGGTGAACACACCGGCGACATCGGTGAGAATCTCACACGACGTTGCCCCAAGTGTGGCCGCCAACGCCACGGCCGTCGTATCCGAGCCGCCACGTCCCAGCGTCGTCACCTCCCTCGATGCGGGGTCGACCCCCTGAAACCCGGCAACGATCACAACCTTGTCCATGGCAAGCGACTCTTTGACACGCTCGGCGGTTATCTGGGTGATACGTGCCCCACCGTGGGCCGAGTCGGTGAGGATGCCGGCTTGGGACCCGGTATAGCTGACAGCCGGGACACCACGGTCGTTAAGGGCCATCGCCAGAAGTGCCATGGATATGCGCTCACCGGCGGTGAGGAGCATGTCCATCTCGCGTGGTTGGGGTGCGGAGCTGACCTCCGCGGCCAGTGCCAGCAGCTGGTTCGTCGTCTTGCCCATGGCCGAGACCACGACCACGACATCGTTGCCCTCGTCGCGAGTGCGCACCACACGATCGGCCACGACCTTGATCCGGGTCGAGTCGCCCACCGACGTCCCGCCGTACTTTTGGACTATCACCGGCATGTGTCCCACAGTTTGGGCGTTTCCGTCGCCCAATACGAACACTGCCAGGGGATTGGGGGCAACGCCAGTCTAAAGTCGCGCCGCCATGTCCGACCGAAGACAACGTCAGAAGGAGATGCGCGCTGCGAAGCGCGAGACCGAACGCAAGCAAAAGGCTCGCAAGGAGCTCGGCCGGCGCCTGATCACCGCCCTCGTGTTCGGTCTCATCGTCGTTGGTATCTTTGCCCTGGGTGGGTTGTTTGGTCGCGGGGAGACCGACATCCCCGCTTCATATGAGGACTATCGCGATCAGGCGACGGCTTGTGACGCCGCGCAGCCCCCGGCAGAGGCCGTGATGACATTCGCCGCCCCGGAGCAACAAGCCGACATCTCCGAGGGCTCGACGGTGACCGCCACGATCACGACGTCATGTGGCGAAATCGTCATCGACCTCAACACCAGCGCTGCGCCGGAGACGGTCAACTCCTTCGTGTTCCTGGCAAGAGAAGGCTTCTACGACGGCCAGGTGTTGCATCGAATCGTGGAGAACTTCGTGTTCCAGGGTGGTGACCCGTCCGCCGACGGCACCGGTGGCCCCGGCTACTTCATCTCCGACGAGTTCCCCGAGGACGGATTCGTCTACGAGGAGGGGGTGGTCGCCATGGCCAACCGGGGCGCCCGGACCACCGGCTCGCAGTTCTTCGTTGTCACCGGTGACGATGGGCGTTTCCTCACCAACAGCTTCAATGTCCTTGGCACCGTGATATCGGGTGACGACGCGATCAGACGCGTCATGGAGGTCGAGACGGCGCAGGCGCCGGGATCCAACGAGCGGAGTCTCCCCTTGGAATCGGTCTACGTCGAGGCGGTCACGATCGAAGTATCCGATTCTTGACAGGCCCGTCCGGCATCATCGACATCTGAGCCGATGATCGTCGACCTGCACACACATTCCACGGTCTCGGACGGGTCCGATGCACCGTCACGCCTCGTTCGCCTCGCCGTCGAACGAGGGCTGGGTGCCCTCGCTCTCACCGACCACGACACACAAGAGGGCTGGGACGAGGCTGCCCAGGCGGCCCTGGACACCGACCTCGAGTTGATCCCCGGTGTCGAGCTCTCCCTCGACTACCCCTCAGGTGGCATGCACCTCGTTGTCCTCTGGCTCACCCCGGGGCCGGGCCCCCTCCAGGACCATCTTCTCGAACTCCAGGAGGGACGCGTGACCCGGAATGCCGAGATCGTTGCCACTCTCGGTGAGCTGGGGATGCCCATCACCGTGGCCGAGATCGATGAGGAGGCCGGCGCGGGCAGCGTCGGTCGCCCCCACATCGCAGCAGTGATGGCCCGAAAGGGATATGTGCCAGACATCACGACGGCATTCGAGCTCTGGCTCGGACACGGCAGACCAGCCTATGCCGACCGTCTCCGTCTGGCTCCCGACGAGGCGATCCGATTGGCGCGAGAATCCGGGGCCGTGCCGATCCTCGCCCACCCCCACACGCTGGGAATCACCACTGACACCGCCATGGCAGACCTCCTGACCGATCTCCGCGCTTGGGGTCTGGTAGGGCTGGAGGCCGTCTACGCCACCTACCGACGACATGAGCGGGAGGGCTACTCCGACCTGGCCAGGCGGTTTGACCTGATCCCGTCGGGGGGAAGTGACTACCACGGGACCTACAAGACGGGGTTGGAGCTCGGATGCGGATACGGCGACCTTGCCGTGCCCGGCAGCCTCCTCGACGAGCTGCGCAGCCACGCCGCCGGCCGATGACGCAGCCAATACGTATGGGGAGCGCGGCCGTGGTCGTCGGAGCCGGTGTGGCGCTGTCGCGGGTCCTCGGGCTGGCCCGCGAGGCCCTTCTGGCGGCCTTCTTCGGGTTGGAAGTCGAGGGCGATCTCTACCGCCAGGCTTTCCTCATCCCCGACTTCCTCAACTATCTCCTCGCCGGGGCCTATCTCACCATCACGCTCATCCCGATCCTGAGCCGGCATATGGAGAAGGGCGATACCCGTGGCGCCAGCGCCGCCTTCACCTCTGTATTCCGCTTCGTGGCGGTTGCCATCGTGGCCCTGACCGCCTTGATGTGGGTGTTCGCCGACCAACTCGTCTCGGTGGTCTTTCCCGAGGTGGCCGACCCCGCTCGACTCGCCTCCCTGACCCGTGTGGTCCTCCCGGCGCAGGTGTTCTTGGTGGTCGGGGCACTGATGATGGCGGTGCAATACGCCCACCGGCGTTTCGTACTCCCGGCACTCGCACCGATCGTCTACAACCTGGGGATCATCGGAGGAGGTCTGGTCGCCGCCGCTCTCGGAGATCCCACCCCCGAGAGTTTCTTGTGGGGTGCCGTCGTCGGGTCGGCGGTGGGGAACTTCGCCCTCCAATGGCTTGGGGCCCGACGCACCACGACCTGGCTGATCAGACCCAACAGAGGAGAGTCGGCGGTGGCCGAGTACCTGCTCCTGGCCCTGCCCCTGATGATCGGACAGTCGATCGCCGTCCTCGACGAGCAGTTCGTCCGTCTCTTCGGACAGGTCGAGGAGGGGACCACGTCGGCGCTGCTCCTGGCACGCCAGCTCAACATGGTCCCGGTAGGGGTGATCGCCCAGGCGGCAGGCGTGGCAGCCTTCCCCTTCCTGGCGCGGCTCGCCGAGCGTGCCGACGTTTCCGAGGTCGTGGAGGCGACGGGGCGGGCCGCCCGAAACACGGTTTTCGTGGCGGCTGCGGCCACTGCCGGTCTGGTGGTGCTGGCGCGACCCATGGTCCGCATCCTCTATCAATACCGTGAGTTCTCCTCCGCCGACGCCGAGCTGGTGGCCACACTGCTGACCATCTACGCCTTCTCCATCCCGGCGTGGGGTCTGCACCAGCTTCTGGCTCGCCATTTCTATGCCAAGCGGCGGATGTGGACCCCGGTCCTCATCGGGACGGCGTTCACTGTCATAGCCGTCCCGGTGTGGCTCGGCCTTCACGCCACCCTGGGCGTGGAGGGGTTTGCCCTCGCCTCCACACTGATCATGACCGGTTACGCGCTCGGACTGCTCGTAGCCTGGGGTTACGACTCGGGATGGGCCGCGGTCCGACGTCTCGTCCCCGCACTGATCCGGGCTCTGGCCGCGGCAGGGGTGGCGGCGGTGGTCGGGCTCCCTCTCGTCAACGCCTTCATCGGGCAGGAATCCCTCACCGTCTGGTCGGGTCTCGGGGTGGTTCTGATTGGCGGGCTGACCACGCTGGCCACGTTTCTCGGTGTCTCCGCCCTGATGCGGTCACCGGAGCTGCGTGATGTGCTGAGTCACTGATCGACCGCACCGAAATCTGGTGGGCCGCCGGCCCCGCTCAGCAGGGCGGATTGCACAACAGAATCATCCCGCGGATCTGGTGGGCCGACAGCCCCGCTCAGCAGGGCGGGTTGCACAACAGATCTAGTCGGGGTACACGTTTTCCCGGGGCCGGTTGGGTGTTTCCGGCGAGAGGGCGCGGACCCATGCCGGAAGACCCGGTTTGCGGGTGCCGCGGCTGTGGCGGGCGGCCTCCTCTTCACGTGCGATGCGGTCGATGACGACTGCGATCACCGCCGCCTCCAGCGCGTCGGCGCCCCCCTTGATCTCGACGTTTCTAATCACCGGCCAACTCCACCAGCTCCATCAACGTCCCACCGAGGTCGTCGGGGTGGACGAAGGCGACACGAGTCCCCCGCCCGCCGAGACGTGGCACGGTGTCGATGAGCCGAGCTCCCTCGTGCGCGAGATGAGCGAGGGCACTCTCGATCGAGACGACCGCATAGGCGATGTGATGCAAACCCTCACCCCTCTTGGACAAGAACCGACCCACCGGGGTTTCATCCTCTATCGGCTGGAGCAGCTGGACGAACGAGCCACCCACCGGGATCATCGCCTCCTCCACCCCTTGGCTCTCCACCACCTCTCGATAGATGGGCTCGACGTTGTAGCGGTGGCGATAGCCATATATCGCCCGATCCAGGTCATGGACCGCGATCGCCACATGATCGAGATTCAACAGCTTCACAGCCAAAGCGTATTGACCGGGATGGGACCTGTCACCTGTGTGCCGGTACCATCGGATGTTGTGAGCAACTCAGTGATCACCGGCATCGCCAGGACCCCGATCGGGCGTTACGGCGGCACCCTCAAGCCATTGCGGGCGGTCGAGCTGGGCGGACGTGCCATCGCAGCGGTCGTGGAGAGGTCGAGAACCGACGCGGCAATGTTCGACGAGGTCATATTCGGGCACGTTCTCCAAGCCGGCGAGGGCCAGATAACCGCACGTCAGGCGGCCGTCCACGGCGGCCTCCCCATGACCGTCCCTTCTCTCTCCGTCAACAAGGTGTGTCTCTCCGGCATGTCCGCCATCGGGCTCGCCGACCGCGCCATCAAGCTCGGTGACTCCAAATTCGTGATGACGGGGGGAATGGAGAGCATGAGCAACGCCCCTCATGTCGTCCGCGAGTTGCGATGGGGCGCGCGCATGGGTGATGTGGAGATGGTCGACGTGATGCAGCACGATGGCCTGTTCTGCGCCTTCGACCACTGCACCATGGGTGAGTCATCCGATCTCAAGAACAAGCGTCTCGGGATCAGCCGCGAGGAACAGGACGAGTGGTCGGCGCGGAGTCATCAGCTGGCGGAGGCGGCCACCGAAAACGGCCAGTTCGCCGTCGAGATCACCGGCGTCGAGGTGCCCCAGCGGAGAGGCGACCCACTCATCGTCGACGTCGACGAAGGAATCCGGCGTGGGACCTCGATCGAGTCGTTGGGCGCGCTGCGCCCCGCATTCACCTCAGACGGGACGATCACGGCAGGCAACGCATCACAGATCTCCGACGGCGCCGCAGCAGTGGTCGTGGCCGATCGCGAGGCGGCCGAGGCAGCCGGTTCACCGATCCTCGCCGAGATACTCGCCTACGGCCAGATCGGTGGCGGGGATGCCACCCTCCACGAGAGACCAGCCGAAGCACTGCTGGTTGCATTGAAGCGAGTGGGGCTCGAGCCATCGGATCTCGATCTCGTCGAGATCAACGAGGCTTACGCTGCGGTCTCCCTGTGGTCGGCCCGAATGCTCGACATCCCACAATCCAAGGTGAACGTCAACGGTGGCGCCGTTGCCCTCGGACACCCTCTCGGCGCCACCGGGGCACGCCTGGTCGTGACGCTGATCAATGCCCTCCGTCATCGGGGCGGTGGCATAGGCGCGGGCGCGCTCTGTGGCGGCGGTGGGCAGGGTGACGCCATCGTCGTCCGGGTCGACGGTTGATGGCCGAGCCTGTCGAGAGAAACCTCGGGCTGGACCTGGTCCGAGTGACGGAGACCGCGGCCCTGGGCGCCGCCCGCTGGCTGGGTCGTGGCAACAAGGAGGCGGTCGATCAGGCCGCGGTCGATGGGATGCGGCTCCATCTCGCCACCATCGAGATCGACGGGGTTGTCGTCGTGGGCGAAGGGGAAAAGGATGAGGCGCCGATGCTGTTCAACGGCGAGCGCGTCGGCACCGGCAGCGGGCTCGTCGTCGACGTGGCGGTTGACCCGGTCGACGGGACCACCCTCACCGCCTCTGGGCTCCCCAATGCCATCGCGGTGATCGCTATGTCAGAAGGACGGGGGTCGATGTACGCACCGGGCTCCCTCGTCTACATGGACAAGATCGCCGTAGGCCCCGAAGCGGCCGGGGCCATCGACTTGGACGCCCCGGTCAAGCACAACCTGACCCAGGTCGCCAAAGCCAACGGCAAGGAGCTGGGTGATCTGAGGGTCCTGGTCCTCGATCGGCCCAGGAACCAGCATTACATCGAGGCCGCCCGGGCGGCAGGGGCACGAATCTCGGTGTTCAGGGACGGCGATGTGGCCGGAGCCATCGCCACGGCGCAGGAAGACCACGAGGCGGACATCTTGATCGGCATTGGGGGCTCCCCTGAGGCCGTCATCGCAGCCGCCGCCCTCAGGTGCGTCGGGGGGGAGATCCAGTGCCGGCTCTGGCCACGAGACGACACGGAGGCGGCCTGGGCCGTCAACGAGGGGCTCGACCTACACCAGGTCATCACCACCAACGACCTGGTGTCGTCGGACAATGTCTTCTTTGCCGCCACCGGTGTCACCAACGGCGAGTTCCTCAGAGGGGTCAATTTTCGCGGCGACGAGCGGGCCGTGACCCACTCGGTGATCATGCGCTCCAAGACCGGTTCGGTTCGCTACATGGATGCGGTGCACAACCTGGCCCGTCTGCGCGAGATCTCCAGTCTGACGGTGGACTGACTCCACCGTCGCCAATTCTGCGACATACCACCAGCTCACCTGTTGACCCGGAAGCTCCCGGCCACGGGGCGGGGGGCTCCTTACAGCTCTGACCGACCGGTCAACGCCCGACCGAGTGTGATCTCGTCGGCGTAGTCCAGATCACCCCCGACCGGGAGACCCGAGGCGAGTCTCGTCACACGCATCCCGAGCGGTTTGAACTCTCTGGCGATGTACATGGCAGTTGCGTCCCCTTCCAACGTGGGATTGGTGGCGACGATCAGCTCTCGTATTCCTTCAGGCTGGAGACGCCGGCGCAGCTCGTCGATGCGAAGCTGACCGGGACCGATCCCGTTTATGGGAGACAATGAGCCACCCAGCACGTGATATCTCCCCCGAAACTCCTGGGTCCGCTCCACGACGACGATGTCCTGGGGGCGCTCGACAACGCATACGACGCTGTCGTCGCGTCGGGGGTCCCGACAGATGGCGCACAACTCCCCGGCTGCCACGTTGAAACAGCGCCGGCACTGCGTCACCTGGTCCCTCATCTCGGCGATGGCCGTTGACAGTCGGCGAGCGTCGGCTTCTTCGACCGTGAGCAGATGGAAGGCAAGACGTTGCGCGGACTTCCCTCCGATCCCGGGGAGACGACTCAGCTCATCGATGAGCCTTTGGACTGGCCCCTCGAACATCAACCGAGCAAGCCGCCCAGCCCGCCGGCGAGACCGCCGAGCTCATCGTTGGCGGCGCGACTCGCCGCGTCCATGGCCTGGCGTACCGCTGCCACCACCAAGTCCTCCAACATCTCGATGTCATCGGGGTCCACGACTTCGGGCGAGATGTTGACCTCGACCAGCTCGTTCCCGCCGGTCACCACGGCGGTGACCATGCCCCCACCCGCAGATCCCTCGAAGCTTCGCTCGGCCAGCTCCGCATGGGCCTTGGCCAGCTGATCTTGCATTTGCTGCGCCTGTCTCATGATCTGGCGCATGTCGGGCTGGCGATTCATGGTGCTCAGGGTACTCCCGGGGACCGTCAGTGGTCTCAGTCGTCGTCGACCACGGTGGCCCCCAGCTCGGACTCGAGCAGCGCAGCCGGGTCCTTGCCTGCATCGTCTCGATCCTCCAGCTGTGAGATGTCGATGGTCTCGGCTTCGGAGGAACCGTCGGTGTCTTTCAGCCGAAACCTGACCTTCACCGGTCCGCCAAGCAGATCGCTCGCCTTGGCCGCCACGATCGGACCCACCGCGTCGTCGTGCTCCAACGAGCTGAGATGGAAGTCGTGAGCCACCTCGAGGACGATCGTGTTGCCCTCGACCTCGGCCGGCACCGCTTCCCTGAAGAACGCCCATCGTCTCGCCCCCAGGAGGTCGCGCAGACCTCCAAACAACCCGGGCCACACCCGCTGCAACTGTTCGAAGCTGACGTCCATGACCGGTTGCGCCTCCGCCTCATCCATTGGGTCGTCGGCAACGAGTGGGGCCGCCGCCCGGGCCAGCTCCCCGGCATCGGCTGACTCCGGGACCGGGATCGGCTGTGCCGCCGATGCGGCGGCCACCGTGCCGGCTGCATCGCCGGGTTTGCCCATGCGACGTTCCAGCCGGTCCATCCGAGAGATCAAGGATTCGGAGTCGGTGGCGGTCTCCGGACGGGTCAGCTTGATGAGGGCAAGCTCCGTCATCAGCCGCTCCTCCCGCCCCTCGCGCAGACGCACCAAGGCCTCGGCGAGCAGGTCCACAGCACGAAGCACATCGGTGGAGGTGACGAGCTCGGCCGCCTTCTGCCACGACTCGTACACCTCCGGAGGCTCGTCGGCGATCTCGGCCACATTGGGCGCATAGTGGGCGAGGAAGACCCCGCGGAAGAAGCCGATGCACTCGGACACGAACCGACGGAGGTCGACACCGGAGCCCGCCAGCTCGGCAACCAACTCCAGCGCCGATCTGGCGTCTTGGGCTGCGATCGCCTCGGCGAGCCTTTGGAATGCCTCAGAGTCGGCGAGACCGAGCGCCCGCCGCACACCGGAGACGTCTGCGGTCCCCGAGCCGAGGGCGGCCACCTGTTCCAACAACGACAAGGCATCACGTACCGAGCCCCCGGCATGTCGGGCGATGGCGAGTAGTGCCGACGGATCGGTCTTGTAGCCCTCGCGGTCGGCGATGGCACTCAAGTAACCGGCCAGCTCTTCGACCGGGACCGGGCGGAAGTCGAAGCGTTGCGTGCGGCTGCGGATCGTGTCCAGCAACTTGTATGGCTCCGTTGTGGCGAGGACGAAATGAACGTGAGAGGGTGGCTCCTCGAGGGTCTTGAGGAGGGCGTTGCCCGCTGCCTTGGACAACATGTGGGCCTCGTCGAGGACGAACACCCGTTTCGAGGTGACGGCCGAGGCCACCGTGGTCACGCTCAGCTTGATGTCCCTGATGTCGTCGACCGAATTGTGCGAAGCCGCGTCGAGCTCCATGACGTCGAGGCTGTTACCCGCGGTGATGGATATGCAGCTCCCACACTCGTTGCACGGGGACCCGTCTTTGCGACGGTTCTCGCAATTGAGAGCCTTGGCCAGGATGCGCGCCGTCGAGGTCTTCCCGGTCCCACGCGGGCCGGTGAAGAGGTAGGCGTGGGCGACCCGCCCGTCTGCCACTTCCCTCGCCAGCGTCGTGGTGACGTGAGCCTGCCCGATGACATCGTCGAACGTGCCGGGACGGTATTTGCGATAGAGAGCTTGGTACTTCAAGACGCCACCACCGTACAGCCCCGAGAGGACTGATTCACCCCTCGAGACCAACCCGGCTCTCGACCTCACATGCCGAACACAAGAGTTCACTTATGCGAGCATGCCGTCGATACTTCCGACCAGTGACCCAGTCCTTGACCGATGACGCTGCCGTTGACCACGCCGTCACCCGACCGGCAGTCTGGGCCAATGGGCTGGCGCGAAGGTTCGGCAAGACCATGGCCGTCGACGGGGTCGACCTCAATATCGCACAGGGCGAGTTCTACGGTCTTCTCGGTCAGAACGGCGCAGGCAAGACCACGACGATCAAGTGCATAGTCGGTCTGCTCCGACCCACCGCAGGGAGGGTGGGCATCGGCCGGTTCGACACCTGGACATCTCCAACCGAGGTAAAAGCGCGAATCGGGGTCCTTCCCGAAGAGTTCAATCTCTACGAGCGTCTGACCGGCGCCGAGTTACTCGACTTCACCGCGGCCATGCATGGCCTGGACCGTGGCGAGGCGATGAAGCGTCGCAACGAGTTGCTCGAGATGCTCGACCTCGGAACTGCTGGCTCCAAGCTCATCGGTGATTACTCGAGGGGCATGCGCAAGAAGGTGGCCCTTGGCGCAGCCATCATCCACAGACCGCCTGTTCTCTTCCTCGATGAGCCGTTCGAAGGTGTCGACGCGGTGTCCGCCCGGCTCATCCGCAGCCTGCTGAGCCAGGCGGCGGCGGGAGGCACCACCGTGGTCTTCTCCTCCCACGAGATGCATCTCGTCGAGAAGCTCTGCACCCGGATCGGGATCATGGTGGAAGGGCGGCTCACCATCGAAGATACCCCCGAGGGGTTGTGCCGGATGACCGGTAAGGACACCGTCGAAGACGCATTCATCGCAGCAGTCGGTGGCGAAGGAGTCGACCAGCTCTCGTGGTACGAAACCTCGTCGGACTGAAGGCCCGCCTGACCTGGAACGGGATTCGGACCGACACCCAGCGTCGGTTCGGTTTCCCGATCGCCACGATGCTTCTCGGCTGGGGTGGCTGGTACCTGGCCGGCTCGATGATCTCAACCGCAGCGGATCTCTCTGCCGAGGCGCTTCGTAGCTACACGGGCTGGGTCGCCCTCCTCTTCTTCGCGGGCTGGGTGACCCTTCCGGTGATCATCTTCCCACTCGACGAGAACCTGGATCCCCAACAACTCGCCGTCCTGCCCATCAGCCATCGCCAAATGATCATTGGCCTGACCGCGGCCAGCTTCGTGGCCCCGGCCACATTGGTCCCCATCCTTGTCCTCGGGGCCAACGTGTCGGTCCTCGCCGACGGATGGTGGATGGCCCTGCCCGCTTCCCTCGTGTACCTCGGGTTGCTCGCGGTCGGATCACAGCTGTTCTCCGCCACGATCTCGGCGATCCTCCGCACCCGAAGGGGTCGTGACGTGGCCACCTTCCTCATCCTCGGCATCGCGGCGGCGTCCTTCTTCGTCTACCGCTCGGTCTCGCAGGCGATCGACACCGAGGGAATCTCGAATGCCGTCCTCGCCCACCCGATGATCGACTGGGCGATCCTCATCCCACCGGTAGCCGCTCAACGGGCGATCCTGGAGGCTGCCGCAGGCAATGCTCTCTCCGCGGTCGGCTTCCTCCTCGCCGCCTCGATCGGCCTGCTCGTGCTTGCCGGTCTGTGGAAGCGCCTGCTCGGCTGGATGCTGACCACACCCCAGGAGGGAAGCCAGCCTGCCGCCCGGGCCCGACGATCGGGGATGACATCGCGACCGTGGGGGGTGGTCCCGACACTGGCTCGGAAGGAGCTCCGCTTCTACATCCGCGATCCCAGGCAGCGACTGGTCTGGACGGGCACGGTGATCTTCGTCGGCCTGGCGGCGGCCGGGACCATCATGGGCACCACCGGGCTCTTCGACATTCGTGACAACGAGTGGGCGCCGCTGATGGCTCCGGTGCTGGTGCTGTTTGTCGGGCTTCCCATCGCACTAAACCTATTTGGATGGGAGCGAAATGCAGCCAGCTATCTGTTCGTCCTACCGCCGCGGCCGGGCCAGCTGCTCCTGGGCAAGAACCTTGCCGTGGCCACCGCACTCCTCATCGAGACCGTCCTGTTGGCCGTGGCGTTGTCGTTGTTCACCGGCTTCTGGCAATGGGCCTGGCTGGCACTCCCGCTCACCGTGTCCGCCATCGGTTGCCAGCTGGCGGTCGGCAACGTGGTCTCGGTGCTGACCCCACTCCGTCTGCCTCGCGAAGGAACGGACGTCTTCGCCCAATCGACCGAGCAGGGTTGTCTTGCCATAGTCAGCCAGACGGTCTCCTTCTTCACCATCGGGCTCCTCCTGGTGCCTCCGGCGTCGGTGGTCGCTCTCACCGTGGCCTTCAATCAGCCGGTCCCGTCTTGGTTTGCCGCTGCGGCCACCATCGCCTGGGGAGTCGTCATCTACTCGATCTCGCTCTGGCTCTCCTCGAAGCTGCTGCGCCGACGGCTCCCCGAGGTCATGGCCTGGGTCCAGGTGGTCTGACCAGGGCTCGCCCAACCGGCTATACCGGCGGGAGGCAGGTCGCCAGCCGCGATCGATCGGCCTGCGTAGGTTCCCTCCGTCGATTCGGAAGGAGAACCAATGACCACCCTGGCCCCGAAGATGGAGGAGTTGTGCGACCAGGACACCTGGGATTTCAGCGACCTCAAGGCGTTCTTCATCAACACAACCCTCAAGAAGTCCCCGGAGCTGTCACACACAAAAGGCCTGATGGACATATCGGCCGAGATCATGCGACGACAGGGGGTTGCCGTGGACATGATCCGCGCCGTCGACCACGACATCGCTACCGGAGTGTGGCCGGACATGACCGAGCATGGATGGGAGAGCGATGAGTGGCCGGCGATCTTCGATCGGGTGATGGCGGCGGACATCCTGGTGATAGGGACTCCCATTTGGCTCGGGGAAAAGTCCTCCGTCTGCGCCACCGTGATCGAGCGGCTGTATGGGAATTCGGGGATGCTCAACCAACACGGCCAATACGCCTACTACGGGAGAGCCGGCGGGTGTCTCGTCACCGGGAACGAGGACGGCATCAAGCATTGCAGCATGGCCATCCTCTACGCCTTGCAACATCTCGGCTACACGATCCCACCCCAGGCCGACGCCGGGTGGATCGGCGAGGCAGGACCGGGGCCCTCATATCTCGACGCGGGGTCCGGGGGCCCGGAGAACGACTTCACCAATCGCAACACCACGTTCATGACATGGAACCTGCTCCACACGGCCCGCATGCTCAAAGACGCCGGAGGTGTGCCCGCCCACGGCAACCAGCGGTCCGAGTGGGACGCGGGTTGTCGCTTCGACTTCCCCAACCCGGACTACCGGTAACCCTGTGTTCAGGCGGACCTGGCAACCTCGGGCTCGACGATGACCCCGGCCCTGAGATCGATGACCTCGTGCTGGAAGACGAATTCGGGATAGGCGTCGCTGCCGTGCTCGGACCGATCGAGGCCGGCCAGCTCCTCCTCACGGCTCACCCTCATCCCGATGGTGCCGTCAATCGCCTTGAACACGGCATATGACATGCCAAACGCCCAGACCAGGATCGCCGTGGCCCCGACGAGCTGCGGCAAGAGGGAGGCGTCACTCGAGAACAGGGCCACCGCGATCACGCCCCACAGCCCGGCCGTCCCGTGAACCGAGATCGCCCCAACCGGGTCGTCGATGCCGAGACGCTCCAACACCATGACCGAGACCACCATGATCGCCCCTGCCACCAGACCGGTCACGATCGCCAGCCCGAACCCGATCGAGGCAGTCCCGGCGGTGATCCCGACGAGCCCGGCCAGGACACCGTTGATCGTGTAGCCGACGTCCGGCTTCCCGGTGACGATCCATGCCACGAGCATCGCGCCCAGGGAGCCCGCGGCTGCTGCCAGCGTCGTGGTCACCGCAGGCGTGGCGATGTCCTGTCCTACCGCGGACAGGGTGGAACCGGCGTTGAACCCATACCAACCGAACCAGAGGATGAAGACGCCCAATGCGCCCAACGTGAGCGAGTGACCCGGCATGGCGAGGGGCTTCCCATCCTCGGAGTACTTGCCGATGCGTGGCCCCACCACGAGGACACCGGCGAGAGCCGCCGCCCCGCCCAACATGTGGACCACGCCCGAACCGGCGAAGTCAAAGAACCCGATCCCGGCCAGCCAGCCACCACCCCAGACCCAGTGGGTGACGATGGGGTAGATGATGCCCGTGATGAACGGTGTGTAGATCAGGTACGAGGCGAACTTGACCCGCCCGGCGATCGCACCCGAGATGATGGTCGCCGCCGTCGCCGCGAAGACCACCTGGAAGAACCACGTGGAGGCCATTCCGTTGTCGTTCAAGAAGAAGCCATCGCCGTATGCGATGAATCCCCCAAGGGTCGACCCACCGTAGGCGAGGCCGAAGCCGATCGCCCAGTAGACGATCGCACCCACGGAGAAGTCCATGAAGTTCTTCATGATGATGTTCCCCGCGTGCTTGGCCTGGATGAACCCCGCTTCCACGAGCGCGAAGCCGGCCTGCATGAACATGACCAGGATCGCCGCCA
>DASWKM010000016.1:0-4110 GCA_036396635.1 Acidimicrobiia bacterium | reverse complement strand
CCTCGGGGTGATGGCCAAGCCGTTCATCGATGCCTCGCGTCTCGCCGGCGCCGGGATGGTGCGGATGGTCACCCGTCATCTGATGCCCCATCTCGTGCCCCACGCCGCGGTTCAGGCCATGATCGGTGTGGCCGGGGCGGTGACGGCCGAGGCATTCCTGGCGTTTCGCAGCGGTGTGGGCTCCCAGATCGGGTTTGGCTACCTGGTCTTCGAAGGGCTCACCTGGGGTGAGCTGTTCTCGGGGGTCCTGGAGACCCCCTGGTGGGTGATGATCACCGGCGCCGGCGGCATCACGCTCCTGGCCGGGGCCTTCTATCTGATGGGTGTCGGGATGCGGGAGGCGGTCGACCCGCACGAGCTGACCGCGCGACGCTGAGGGTCACGGCTCGTTGTAGTAGATGCGTTCGAAGAGCACTGTGCCCCCGATGGGCACCGACCCGAGACCTCCTACCTCCACCGGTGCGCAATCGAAAGTCAGCTCGACGATCTGGGCCTGAGGGTTGATTACGGCCACATCTTCGGTGGCGACCGAGCAGGCATTGGGCGAAAGCTCAACCGTCCTGGTCTGTCCGGTTTCGTCCTCATAGTGAAGGCTGCGAGCTTGGAGACTGTGATCGTCGAGTAAGGCAAAGAAGATGCTCCCCGTATGCACGTCTGCCTGCAGCAGCATGCCCACCTCCCCCGATTCACGTGCGATTGCAGGCCCAGCCGGGCCGATGAACAACACCGGGTCGACGATCTCCCAGATCTCATCGCCCACCGTCACCGTCCCACCCGTCTCGGGGAGGTCACGCTCGACCACCATGTCGGCGGGAAGAGCGGCATACCCCTTCACGGTGACCATGCCCTTGTCCCTGATGTCGGCCAGATCGACGCACTCGATGGCCACCGCGGCTACCCCGATCTCCTCATTGAGCCGACCGGGGGTGAAGACACAGTCCTCCGGGTCGGTGAAGAAAGTGAGATCGCCGTAGTACATCTGGGCGATGGAGAGTGGGTCGGCCTCGAAGAAGATCCTCCCGGTGTCGTCACCGAGGCCATAACCCGGCCCCTGGAAACCACGGGAAAGTGTCAGCGTCCCCTCACGTGCCCCGGTGACCTCCAGCTCGCCACCGATTGCCGTGGGCACGAAGTCGAGGACCCCGTCAGAGCCGAGGGCGGCCTCCGTGAAGCCCTCTGAGAACGTGGGGTCGTCAGGGATGGTGATTCGGGCCAACCCGAGGATGCCGAGGACGATGACGCCGGCCGTGGCTGCCAGGACGGCGATCCCCTTCCACATCCCGACTCCTGTCGTCGACAGCTGGTCACGTTAGGAACGGCCGGTGCCAACGAGAGCCGGGGTGGGATACGAGTACAACCGAGATCTGCCCGTGGCATGCCAGGAATCCTGCCTTGCCAGACATACGATGACTCGAATTGTGACGTCCACCCGGCTCAGGGCCCTCATATGCATGCTGGGCATGGTCGTGGCCGCTTGCTCAGGGGAGACCATTCCCACGACGACCGCATCGGCGCCCACCACCACTACCACTGCACCCGTGGTCACCGACCCGGCCGTCGATGGGCCGGTGTTCGACATCGGTCTCACCGCCAGCATCACCACGGCCAACTGGTGGGCCGCTCTCGACACCGAAGCCACGCCAGAGAACCAGGCGTTCTTGGCCGCCACCAAGGCATCCCTTTTCACGATGACCCGGCCCGGCCTCGTCTTGGTGCCCGCTCTCGCCGACAGTGAGGAACCGGTGACATCGGTGCAACGGGGCTCCGGATGGGTGGTGGAACAATCCATTCGGGACGACGTCCTCTGGTCCGATGGTGAACCGGCAACGGCCGAGGACCTCGTGTTCTACTTCGAGACCGTCAGAGAGTTCCGCCTGGGCGCGACCCATGCCGCATTCTTCCCACCGGCGGTGACAGAGGTCTCGGCAGTCGACGATCACACGGTTCGCATCGTCTTCAGCGAGCAACCGGCCCTGACCGTGTGGCCGACTGGTGTTGGCATGGCTCCGCTGGTCCCCTCCCACTTCTGGGAGCCACACGTGGAGATGGCCCGCTCGGTGGCAGAGTCCACGGCCACGGACCTGACCGATGAGGAGGTGATTGCAGCCATCGTCGACGCCAACATCGCCTCAGACAGCGGGTTCTCGGCCGACGACGTGACTCCGCTCGACATCGACGGCTACCGGGGCGAAGTCAGCGCCGAGGCAGGTCGTGAGGCTCTGTACGGGGTGGAGTCACCGCTGGAGCCCTCGATCGGATCCCAGGTCTTCGAGGAATGGGTGGCCGGCGAGCTGGCGGTGACCCGTTCCAACACGTCCTACTTCGGGAGGGGGACCGAGTACACGCTCTACTCCGACGGCTCGATACGGATTGCGAGCCCCTCTGGGGGCGACGTCGTCTACGGCGGCGAGGCCTCAGGCTCGATAACGGAGCACTATGTCGTGGGGCCGTTCGTGTCGAGAGTCCGATGGCACGAGCACGAGAGTGAGGCAGACGCTTACGAGGCACTCGTCGCCGGAGATGTGGACTACGTGTACGACCTCGACGGCATGACCCTCGCCATGTACAACGAGATGGCGGCGAACACCGATCTGGGGGTGTCGGTGAGCCCGGCAGAGGGATTCCGGTATCTCGCTTTCAACCTCCGCAAGCCCCCGATGTCGGACCCCGTCTTCCGTCGAGCCGTGGCGACCCTGATCAACAAGGAGCAGATCGGCTCCGCACTCTTCGCCGGCACCCTGTTCCCGGCATACACCGTCGTTCATCCCGGGCTCGCCACGTTCTACAACCAGGATGTCATCCGGCCGGGCTGGTCGGGAGATGAGCCGATGTCAGAGGAGGATCGTTACGAGGCCGCGGTGGCGATGCTTCGTGATGCCGGGTACACATGGGACACCGAGCCGGAGATCAGATACGACGCTGACGGCAGCTTCGCCGGCGTCACAGCGGGAGAGGGTCTCACCATGCCGAATGGTGACCGGGTCCCGGAGCTCACGATCCTGGCGGCGCCGGTGTCCGGGGATGATCCGATGAGGGCCACATTTGCCTTGTGGGTGGAGCAATGGATGAACGACATCGGGATCGAGGCCACGGCAGAGCCCACCGACTTCGACTCCATCATCGATGCCGCCATCAGCCCGGTGTCCCCGGAGGCTTCCCTGAGCTGGGACCTCCATGTCCTCGGTTGGGGCCCCGCCAATCTATCGCTTCCCGGGCTCACGCTCGTCGCCCTGTTCCACTCGAGCAACGGTGTCGATGTCGGCGGGCTCAACGCGACCGGCTATGAGAACCCGGAGTTCGACGCCGCCGCCGACGCCTTCCTGGCGGCCAGGACCCTCGATGAGGCGATAACACACACTCTCGAGATGGAGAGGATCGTTTCAGCCGATCTCCCGTACATCACGCTCTACCGGGCCCCGGTGATCGAGGCGTTTGGCAGGAACGTGGTGTTCCCGCTCTCTGTGTTCATGGGCGGGCACGCCATCATCCCCAACGCATGGCCCGAATCGGTCCGACTAGTCGACTAGCCATGACGCGCCTCATTGCGTCTTTGTTCGTCGTCGGGACTGCGGCGGCAGGCTGTGTGTCTTCGGCCGGCGCACCCGAGCTGCCGCGGCCTATCCCCTCGACGGCAGCCACAACGACGACGACCCTCGTGACGACGACCGCCACTGCGGCGGCTGAAGGTCCGGCCGACACCTGTCCGAGCGTGTTCTGCCTGGTCTATCACATAGACGCCAGCGCCAGATGGTCGGACGGAACTCGGGTCACTGCAGACGACTTCCTCGCCACGGTCCGGGCGTGGGCAGACCCGCGGTTGACCCCTGAGCCCGGATATGACCTCATCTCGGATTTCGAGGTGATCGACGACAAGACCTTGCGACTCGGCTTCACGGAGCCGTATGGGGCATGGCCGACCCTCTTCGACCGTCTCCTGGCTGCCGGTTCGGAGGATTTGGGGCTCGAAGAGATGCCTGTGACGGGGCCGTTCCGGCTCGTCGAGTGGGTACCCGGAGATCGGATCGTCGTCGAGCGACAGCCTCGATGGTGGCCCGATGCCGACCCGATCTCCGGCGTGTCGTTGGGTGAGGTCACCGAGATACGGTTCGT
>DASWKM010000015.1:0-24954 GCA_036396635.1 Acidimicrobiia bacterium | reverse complement strand
CCTTGACCCTCAGCTCTTCGAGGATCTCGCCGACGTGGGACCGGGCAAGGTCGGCGCCACGGACGATGACCCGACGCAGCGGCTGGCGAAGCTTGATGGCGGCTTCCATCCGGGCACGTCGACCAGCCTCGACCACTCGTCGCACGACAGCCATCTCGGCGAGAAGGGAATCGTCTACCGCCCCCGGGCTCGTCGGCCATCCCGCCAGGTGCACCGACTCGGGTGCGTCATCGCAGGGCCCGGCGACAAGGATCGACCAGAGATGCTCGGTGAGGAAGGGCATGACCGGGCTGATGATCCGCAGGGCGGTGACCACGCCCACCCAAAGTGTGCGGAAGGCAGCCTCGTCGAACCCGTAGAAGCGTCTCCGGCTCCGACGGATGTACCAGTTGGAGAGATCGTCAAGGTATCGCTCGAAAAGGATGATCAGCTCATCGGTCCGCAGGCGATCGAGACTGCGACCAGCATCCTCAACTGCCTGACTCGCCCTGGCGAGAAGCCATCGGTCGGTGGTGGTCAGTTCGACCTCGTGCGGTCCAGATTCCAGGTCGGCGTAGGTGGGAACGAACGCCTCGATGTTGCCGTAGCCGATGAGAAAGCGAGCCGAGTTCCAGAGTGTCAGGAGGCGACGTCGGACCTCGTATGCGCCGGTGTAGCCAAACTTCAGGTCGCGATCCGGGGGATGGGCGCAGTACAGCCAACGCATCACGTCGGCCCCCATCTTCTCGAATGCCTCCTCGGCACTGATCAGGTTCCCCCATGAGCCGTGCATCTCACGACCGTCCTCGGCCACCATCTTCTCGTAGCCGAGCACGGTGCGAAAGGGCGCCTGGCCGACGAGAGCAACCGACATGAACAACTGCGAGTAGAACCACAGTCGGACCTGCTCCCGCATCTCTGACACCCAATCGGCCGGGAACCACTTCTCCCAGTAGGCATGGTCGGGAAGATCCGCCCCGGTGAGACCGCGCGCCGCCCCGGTGCCGTTGCCGCCAGGCACCCACTCGGGGTTGTCCCAGCCAAGTGTCGAGAACGGCACGATTCCCGCGTCGAGCCAGACATCTCCCACCTCGAGGACCCGGGTCACGCTCTCGTCGCCGCATTCATCGCATTTGATGGTCACGCGGTCGATCCAGGGGCGACGTAGCTCCTCGAGCTGGTCGAAACCGCCGGTGGCCTTCTCCGCCAGCTCGGCCTTGGACCCGATGACGGTTACGTGCCCGCACCCGCACGGGTAGATCGGCAGGGGAAGTCCGTAATATCGGCGGCGGGAGATGTTCCAGTCACCCATGTTGTTGAGCCAGTCGTCCATGAGCTTGCCCATGTACTCGGGTGTCCAGGAGACCGAGGCGTTGGCATCCTTGAGGGGCTGGCGGATCTCGTCGACCGAGATGTACCAGTCGTCGGCAACGCGGAAGATCAGTGGGGTGTCACACCGCCAGCAGTGGGGATAGGAGTGGGCATATTCGCCTGCTTCCACGAGCAGACCCTTGGCTTCGAGGTCGTCGATGATCGGCTGGCGGGCCTCCGTGGTGGACATCCCGGCCAGCCATCCGTATTCGGGGTAGAACCTGCCGGCGCCGTCGACAGGGGTCAGGACCGCCAGGCCGTGCACACCCGCCAGCTCGAAGTCCTCGGAACCCGCGCCAGGGGCGATGTGGACGATTCCGGTGCCCTGATCGAGGGTGACATTCTCCCATGGGATGACGTTGTGCCCGACGCCGGTTCCCGCCTCCAGCTCCTGATACGGTGCCCGATACACCCATCCGACCAGCTCGTTGCCCTTCCTACGGTCGGTGAGCACCACGTCGGGATAACGCTCGACGGCGACCCAGTCACCATTGGGCATTCGACCGTATTCGTACTCGGGGTGGACCGCGGCGGAGACGTTGGCGGGCAATGTCCACGGTGTGGTCGTCCATACCACCAGCGCCTCACCGGGCCGGTCGATCAATGGGAGTCGGACCGTCAGGGAGGGGTCGATCTTCTCCTGGTAGACACCCGACTGGCCGGTTATCTCGTGTTGCGAGATGGAGGTTCCGCATCGTGGGCACCACTCGGTGGAGCGATGACCGAGGTAGAGCCAGTTGCGCTCATCCAGGGTCTTGAGGAATCGCCAGATGTACTCGATGTTGGTGTCGGAGAATGTGAGGTAGTCGTTGTCCCAGTCCATCCAATAGCCGAGCCGCTGCGAACCACGCCGGAGCTCGGCGACGGACCAGGCGACCTTTTCCCGGCATTTGCGTGCGAACTCCTCGAGCCCAAACTCTTCGATCTCCTTCTTGGAGTTGAGTCCAAGCTCCTGTTCAACACCCACTTCGATCCAGAGACCCTGGCAGTCGAATCCGTTCTGAAACCGAAGGTCGTATCCCCGGCCTGCCTTGTACCGCTGGAACACGTCCTTGAGAGTGCGCCCCCACGCGGTGTGGACACCGAGGGTCTTGTTTGCTGTGGCCGGCCCGTCGATGAAGCTGAACGGCTCTGCGCCCGCGTTCTTTTCACGGAGCCGATCGAAGGTCGAGTTGTCGTCCCACCACTGGAGGATGCGGCGCTCCAGGCCGGCGTGGTTTGGATGGCCTTCGATAGGTGTGAACACCGCGACCTTCCCTTTGGGCGTCATAGAGAAGGGCAGGGTAATAAGCGGTACCGTCATATCCCGTGTCAGGGTCTGCCATCGTCGCCACCGGGGACGGTGTTGAGATAGCGGTTTGGGTTGTGCCCGGCGCCTCGACGTCCCGGATCCAAGGAATCCATGGTGACAAGCTGAAGATCAGGGTCAGCTCGCCACCCGAAGGGGGACGAGCGAATCGTGAGGTTGCCGCCCTCTTGGAGGAGGCGCTCGGTCAGAAACCGAGCCTGATTCGGGGAATGAGGGGGCGGAGCAAGGTGTTCGAGGTCACCGGGACCGATGTCGACACGGTTTGCCGGAAACTCGGCGTCTAGCGGCATTCGTTGGTAGGGTTCCCCGCCTTTTGAGAGGTACCGCAGTGGCACGAAAGCTCGCCAAGACAACCGTTGAGAGGTTCAAGAGACGGCTCGAGGAGGAGAGAGAGCGTCTCGAGGAGCAGATCGAGGATTACGAGCGGGAGCTCGAAGAGGCACGGCTCACCGAGAGCTCGTCGGACCGAAGCCCCGACCCGGGGAACGCGGAAGCCAGCTCGATGAAGCTCGAGTACGCCAAGGAGCTGTCCATAGAGCAGAACTCGATCGACCTGTTGAGCAAGGTGAGTCGCGCCCTCGACCGGGTGAACGCCGGTACCTACGGCATCTGCGAATCGTGTGGTCAGCCAATCCCGGTCGAGCGTCTCGATGTTCTGCCGTACATCACACTCTGTGTCGATTGCGCTTCCCGTCAGTCTTGATACGTCGTTACCTGCTGGGTCTGGGCATTGCCGCAGGTGTGGTCACCCTCGACCTTTGGACCAAGCGCTACGCGTCCCTCCATTTCGAGGGCGACCCGATCGACATCATCCCGGGGTTCTTCGACTTCACGTTCGTCGAGAACTCGGGCGGCGCGTTCGGCACGTTCCGTGATGGCGGGGCGGTCCTCGCCGTGGCGGCCATCGTGGTGACCGGCATCGTGCTCTATGCGCTGTCAACAGCTCGTCCCAGCCTGGAGATGGTCGCCCTCGGGCTTGTCCTGGGCGGGGCGGTGGGGAACCTGGTAGACCGTTTCGCACGTGGCGAGGGGCTGATAGACGGTGCGGTCATCGACTGGGTCAATCTCTGGATCATCCCCACGTTCAACATTGCCGACGCCTCCGTCACGGTCGCGGTCGGCCTGCTACTCATCCAGGCGTGGCGGACGAGATAGAGCTCGAGGTTCCCGACCATCTCGACGGTGAGAGGGTGGACAAGACCATCGCCACGCTGCTCGAACTGAGCCGGGCCGGGGCCGCGCATGTGGTCGATTTCGGGGTGATGGTCGACGGGATCGAGGCAGGGCCGTCAGATCGGGTGCGCGCCGGCTCAGTCATCACGTGCTCACGCCCGGCCGGGGTGATCACACTCGAACCGGAGCCGATGGAGCTCGATGTCCTCTACGAGGACGATGACCTCATCGTCGTCAACAAGCCTGCCGGTGTCGTGGTCCACCCTGGATCGGGTCGCGGCACCGGCACCCTCGCCGCCGGGCTGCTCCATCGCTACCCCGAGTTGAGGGGTGTCGGCGCCGAGGACCGTTGGGGCCTCGTGCACCGTCTCGACAGAGACACCTCGGGGGCGATCCTCGTCGCACGGAGACAGGACATCTTCGACAAGCTGAAAGCACAGATGGAACGACGGGAGATCTCCCGCAGCTACACCGCGCTGGTCGAAGGGCGGATGGCTGCGCCCACCGGGACCATCGAAGCTCCGATCGGACGTGACCCAAGTCATCCCACTCGGAGGGCGGTGAGCCATACAGGCAAAGCGGCCCGCACCCATTTCGAGGTGGAGGGCTACTTCGAGCGGAGCGATTGCTCCCTGCTCCTGGTGCGCCTGGAGACGGGTCGAACCCACCAGATCAGGGTCCACATGGCGGCGATCGACCATCCAGTCGTGGGTGACATCGCATACGGGGCGACTCGCAAGGACCTGAGCACCCCTCGGACCTTCCTCCACGCCTCACGGCTGCTGTTCGCCCATCCCCGCACCGGAAGTCGGATGAGTGTCATCGCGCCCCTGCCCGAGGACCTGACAGGAGTGCTGGAGCGTGTGCAGACGTAGGGCCGATGAGCCTCTGCGCGCGGTCGCCTCGTACCCGGCCCCGACTGATACCGTCATTGGCGTGACTCAGGAAGAGACCACCGCCGCTCCCGTCTGCTACCGGCACCCCGACCGACACACACTGCTCAGGTGCAGTCGTTGCGATCGACCCATATGTGCTGCCTGCTCCATCGACGCAACGGTCGGTCAGAGGTGCCCCGAATGTGTCCGGTCAGAGGGAACCCAGAAGGTGATCTCGACACGGCCCACCAGGGCGGGGGCAATCGCCACCAAGTCGTTCATCGCCGTCGCCGTCGCCTTCTATGTGCTCGCTGGCCTCGGGGACATGCAAGAGCAGCTGTTCGAGGCCCTGGCCCAGATCAACGTGTTGGTCGGGGCAGGGGAGTGGTGGCGGATCTTCACCCCCGTGCTGCTCCATGCTGGCCTGACCCACATACTCTTCAACATGTGGGCACTGTGGGTCCTTGGCCCCCAGATCGAGAGGGGAGTCGGCACCGGTCCATTCATCGCCTTGTACCTGGCGTCGACCGGCGTTGGCGGTCTCTTCGTCTACCTGCTCGGGGATCCGACCGATGTCGCGGTGGGCGCTTCGGGAGCCATCTTCGGGCTGTTCGGGGTTTGGCTCAACTGGGCCCTGCACCGACGCAACACCCTCCAGGGCCGCATGCTGTTACGACAGATCGGGTTCCTGCTGCTGCTCAACGCCGCCCTTCCCTTCATCATCCGCAACATCGCCTGGGAGGCTCATCTCGGTGGTCTGATCGCAGGTTTTGTCATTGGTGAGCTTTGGTCGCATATCACTCGACGCGACGTGCAGACGGCCCGGATCGTTGTGGCGGCAGCGGTTGCCGTCCTGGCCGTGGTAGGTGTGCTGACCATTCCACCCCTACTCTGAGTCTCCTGCGATACCGGTGATTTTCGCGACGTCGACCGGCGCAAGAGACCAGTGCTAATGTCGGCAAACTACAAAGGTGTAAGTCCCGCTGACGTGTCGTTTGCCCATCTCCACCTCCACACCGAATACTCACTCCTAGACGGTGCGGCCCGCATCAGGGATGTGGTAGCTGCTGCTGCCGCTCAGGGCCAACCGGCCATCGCCATCACCGACCACGGCAACCTCTACGGGGTGGTCGACTTCGTCAAGTCGGCACGTCAGCACGACATCAAGCCGATCATCGGGATCGAGGCGTACATCACCGAGGGCTCCAGATTCGACCGTCCCACCTCGGACCAGAACAAGCGGTACCACATGATCCTGCTGGCCGAGAACGAGACGGGTTATCGCAACCTGCTCCAGCTCGCCTCCAAGTCGTTTCTGGAGGGTTATTACTACAAGCCTCGTATGGACTTCGATCTGTTGGCCACCCACTCCGAAGGTGTCATTGCAACCTCGGGATGTCTGGGAGGGTTGATCCCGCAGCTCCTCGGCTCCGATGCGGTCTCAGAGGAAGGGAACAGGGGGACCCCGAGGGATTTCGATGCCGCCGTGGCAGCGGCCGGCCGGTTTCAGGACATATATGGGCGCGACAACTTCTTCATCGAGTTGCAGGATCATGGTCTCGAGGCGCAGCACCGGATCATGGGCGATCTGGTGGAGGTGGCAAACCGGATCAGCGCACCTCTTCTTGCCACCAACGACGCCCATTACACCCGTCGGGACGAGCACGACGCCCACGACGCACTCCTCTGCATCCAGACCGGCTCACTCCGCAATGAGCCCGGCAGACTCCGATTCGAAGGGTCTGAGCACTATCTCAAGTCCGGGGAGCAGATGCGGCGTCTCTTCCCCGAGGATCAATTCCCCGGTGCTTGCGACAACACGCTCTGGGTAGCGGAGCGGTCGAGTGTCGATCTCGAGTTCGGCCGGATCCTCCTGCCGCATTTCCCCGTCCCGGCGGGAGAGACCGAGGTGACCTATCTCCGTCGTCTCGTCGAGCGAGGGACGCTGGAGCGTTACGGAACAGATCCAGGAGCAGAGGTTGCCGACAGGGTCGAGCACGAGCTGAAGATCATCGAGGAGATGGGCTTCCCCGCCTACTTCCTGATCGTGTGGGACCTGATCAGGCATGCCCGGGAGAACGGGATCCGGGTGGGGCCTGGCCGTGGCTCCGCTGCGGGGTCCATCGTCTCGTACTGCCTCCGCATCACCGACATAAACCCGATCCGATATGGCCTCATCTTCGAGCGTTTCCTCAACCCGGGCCGGAAGTCGATGCCCGACATCGACATGGACTTCGACGAGCGGTACCGGTCGGAGATGATCCGATATGCGGCGGAGAAGTACGGCCATGACCGTGTCGCTCAGATCATCACGTTCGCCACGATCAAGGGAAAGCAGGCCATACGTGACTCCGCCCGCGTGCTCGGCCATCCCTATGCGGTCGGGGACAGGGTCGCCAAGGCCATGCCACCACCGATCTTGGGCAAGGATGCGACTCTCGACCAGGTCCTGACTCAACCCTCACCCGGCGCACCGTCGGAGGTGAAGGACTGGTATGCCAATGCACAAGGCCTACGTGACATGTATGAGACGGATCCCGGGGTCAGGGAAGTGGTTGACGTCGCACGCGGGCTGGAGGGTCTGAGACGTCAGGACTCGATTCACGCGGCGGCGGTCGTCATTGCCCCCGAGCCACTCACCAACATCGTCCCCGTGCAACGCAAAGGGGATGGTGCAGAGATCGTCACCCAGTTCGAGATGTACGGGGTCGAGGATCTGGGGCTGCTGAAGATGGACTTCCTCGGCCTTCGCAACCTGTCCATCATGGAACGTTGCCTCGAGCTCTTGGAGGAGACACGCGGGGAGAGGATCGACATCGACGACGTTCCTCTCGATGATGCGAAGACGTTTGAGCTACTCCAGTCGGGAAACACCATTGGTGTGTTCCAGATGGAGGGGTCGGCGATGAGAGCCCTGATTCGCTCTCTCGGGCCCGACACATTCGACGACGTCATAGCCCTGGTGGCCTTGTTCCGACCGGGCCCGATGGGCGCCAACATGCACAACCTCTACGCAGACCGGAAGAACGGCCGGGCACCCGTGGATGAGCTCCACCCCGCGGTGACCGACAAGCTCGAGGACACCTATCAAATCATGGTGTACCAGGAGCAGGTGATGATGGTCGCCCAGGAGCTCGCCGGTTACTCGATGGCCGATGCCGACAACCTGCGCCGGGCGATGGGCAAGAAGATCAAGTCGGTGATGGCGGCTGAGGAGGAGAAGTTCGTGGCCGGCTGTCTGGCACAGGGCCATACCGAGGCGACCGGCCGAGAGATGTTCGGGCTCATCGGCCATTTCGCCGGATACGGGTTCAACCGCTCCCATGCGGCCGGATACGGTTTGGTCGCTTATCAGACCGCCTATCTGAAGGCCCACTACCCGGCCGAGTACCTGGCATCGCTTCTCACCGCCACCAAGCGAGACAAGGATCGGACCGCGGTGTACCTCAACGAGTGCCGCCAGATGGGGATCGAGGTCCTGGTGCCGGATGTGAACGAGTCCGAGTCTGACTTCACGGTCGCCGACGGCCGGATCCGATTCGGGCTGTCGGCTGTGCGAAACGTGGGTGAGGGCGTGGTCGACAGGATCATCGAGGCCAGACGTGGGGGCCCGTATGAGTCGTTCGTGGACTTCGTCAACAGGGTCGACGTATCTGCGCTGAACAAACGGACCGTCGAGTCGCTGATCAAGGCGGGCGCCTTCGATGCCCTGCGTCACACGCGGAAGGGCCTCACGCTGATGCACGAGCTCGTCCTCGATGCGACGCTGGAACGACGTCGAAACGAGGACATGGGCCAGTACTCGCTGTTCACGGGCGAGACCGATCTCGGGGAGGAGGCAAACTTCGTCATCCCTGACCAAGAGTGGTCACAGAAGGTCAAGCTCGCTTTCGAGAAGGAGATGCTCGGCTTGTACGTCTCCGATCATCCGCTTCTAACGGTGGGTGCGGCGCTGGCGGCATCCACCACCACGACAATCACCGAGCTCGATGAGCTGACCGATCGCAGCTCGGTGACCATCGGAGGGATCGTGGGGGCGATCACGCGCCGGTGGACCAAGAGCGGCGACCCGATGTTGTTTTTCCAGCTCGAGGATCTCGAGGGATCGGTGGAGGTCATCGCGTTTCCCAGAGTTGTGCACGACTTCGGGCCGTTGGTTGTCGAGGATGCCGTCTTGGTCGTTGCCGGGAACCTCGATCATCGTGGCGACGAGGTCAAAGTGGTGGCCCGGGAGATCAACGAGTTGGAGATGAGGGACGACTCGACCGTGCGTCTCGGGGTGGCCGCGTCGAGGCTCACGCCCGAGGTGGTGTCCGATCTAAAGGCGATATTGAGGAATCACCCGGGATCCGCCACCGTCTTCCTCAACCTCTCCGACAATGGCGACACCAAGGTCCTCCGTCTCGGTAACGACCACAAGGTGGAGCCACGCTCGGCGCTGTTCGCAGAGCTCAAGGAGCTGTTGGGCCCCAAAGCGATCCTCTAGATGACTTCGCCACGGTTTGGGCCATTGCCGCGGTGCGACCGTGACGTCTCCCCAAGACATAGGCGATTCCGGCTGCAGCGGCCGACACCGCCGCGACGCCGCTCAAGGCGAATGCTCGCTTCGTCCTGCGGGCGAAGATGACGATTGGCCAGCCCCGCTCGTGCGCGATCCTGTCCAGCTCGGAGTCGGGGTTGACGGCCACGGGGTGACCGACGAGCTCCATCATCGGCAGATCGGACACCGAGTCCGAGTATGCGTAACTGAGGGCGAGCTCATATCCGCGGTCGGAAGCCAGCTTCTCGATCGCCGAGGCTTTTCCGGCTCCGTAGATGAATGGGCCTTCCAGCTTGCCGGTGAACCTCCCGTCCACGACCTCGCCCTCGGTGCCAATGGCGCCAGTCATCCCCAAGGAGGCAGCCAGGGGCTCCACCAGCCGCTGCGGGCTCGCCGACACGATCCAGGTCTCACGTCCCGCCTGGTGATGCATTGCGACCAGCTTGCGTGACTCCGGGCGCACCCGTGTGACCAGTCTGGGCAGGACCGCCTGTCCCACGAGATCGAGGTCGCCAACGAAGGCGCCCTCGATCCTGTTGAGGAACTCCCCGCGAAGGAGAGCCGAGGAGTCGCCCCCCTTGTCGCCCCCGATGAGAAAGGAAAGGGCTGCGATGGACCACTTGGCGATGTCGTTGGTGGTGGCCAATCCCTGTCGCCATGCCTCGACCCCGAATGGGAAAGCCGACGCGCCCGATATGAGGGTGCGGTCCAGGTCGAAAAAAGCGGCGGCATTGGCCATGTGAGAAGGTTATTGATTGCTAGGTGCTAGGCACCAAGACGTCCCACGGCAAACCGTCGCCGTCGCCGACCAGCGCGGCCAGCCCATCGAGATCGGTCGGGGGCACCGCCCTCCATGGCAAGGTCGCGACCCTGGCCCCGTACCGGGCGGAGAACTCACCCCGGGCGTCCGCTTGACGGATCGTCTCCGCCGACCACTGCTCGGCGAGCCGTGCGAGCTCAGCCGGGAGGTCGGGGTCAGGGACAACACCTGCCCACTCCGGGGGGAGCGTCCGGTTGAACACGATTGCGGCCGGCACGGAGGCCAGCTCGGGAAGCTGGCGGTAGAAGCGGATGGCCTCATTCACCGGGGCGGGATCTGCTGTCGTCACCACCAGGATCGCCGCCTCCCTCAACACTTTTTCTATCTCACGACCCCTTCGGGACACCCCGTCGTAGGTGGTTCTGAGATCGAGCAGGAACTCCGACACCCTCTCCAGAAGGTCCGAGCCGAGGATGGTGTCGCCGATGCGAAGCATGGGTCTGGCTGCGCGGTTGTAGAAGAAACGCCTCCCTGGCAGGGGCCCGCCGGTGATCCAGCGCAACAAGCGACCACCGACGAGGTCCGCCATCTGGGAGGGAGCTGCGAAGAAGTCGATTCCACCACCGGAGGGCGGTGTGTCCACTATGACCAGGTCCCAGACCCGCGCCTGGACGAATGTGGCAGCCTGATCTGCCGCCGCGTACGACTGTGATGCCGGGAAATGCTCTGAAGCCGCCAGGAAGAACTCGTTGTCGGCGAGGCGGGTGGCGACCTCCGGGTCGGCATGCCGCATGGCGACGGCGCGCCAGGACGCCTTGGAGTCGAGCATTGCGGCCCAGAGGTTGGGCTCGTCCTCATGGGGCTGCGGTTCCTCGCTGAGATGATGGACGCCCAAAGCCGCCGCCAGGCGACGGGCCGGGTCGACGGTGACCACGAGGGTCCTCACACCCTGCCGGGCCGCACTCACCCCCAGCGCAGCCGAGACGGTGGTCTTGCCCACCCCTCCGGCACCTGTGACCAATACCGTGGTGGTCATGTCAAGGCCTCCAGCTGATCGCTGATGTGGGCCGCGACCTCGGGAGGTGTGAACAATCCGAAGAGATAGGGGACGGTGAGGTCCGGAGGCAGGGCGCCGAGCCAGCGTTGTTGCTCGAACCAAAGTGAGCGATGGAGGGCCGCCATCTCACCCACCGTGCCCTCGGGAATCACCTCTTCGGTCAAAGGCGGCAGCACCCGATTGGTCACCACGGTCGGCGGGGACACCAAGGCACTGTGCTCGATCCAGGTGAGGGTGTCCATCGTCTCGGTGGTGGGCAGCTCTTCGGCCAGTGATACGAGGACGAGCTTGGTGACGGTGGGATCACGCAAGGAGTCGGCCATCCAGTCCGCCTGTGACCTGATCCTGCCGGCCGTCACCAGCTCCGAGATGCTGGCCGGGGCCCTCAGATAGCTGGCTATCTGACCGGTCGGCGGGGCGTCGACGATCACGATGTCCCAGCGCTCCTCTCTGACCTCCCAGAGGATCTTCCCGATGGTCACGATCTCCCTGACGGCAGGTGCCGCGGTGGCGAGTGCATCGAAAGCACGGGCAATGGCCCCGAATCGACCCATGCCGGGCAACCGCAGCTGTAGGGAGAGATACTCGAGCAGCGCCTCGGAGCGAACCATGTGCATCACGTGGAGCCCGGGCCTCACCTCGCGGGGCTCGAACTCGAACGGCCCTACACCGAAGTGAGCGGAGAGGCCGCCACTCGACTCGATCTCGACGGCAAGTACGCGGAGGCCGTGTCTCTGGGCGAGCAAGGCAAGACCGGAGGCGACCGCCGACTTCCCCACGCCGCCCTTCCCGGACACGATCACCAGACGCTTGTCGAGCAACTGGGCGATGGCCTAGTCGCTGCCCTTGAGCCGGATCTTCAACACGAGGTGCTCGTCATCCAGCTCCCAGGTGGCGTTGGCCACAAGAGCGAAGTCGGTGTAATCGGTCTGCGCCTGATTGATCAGCTTCTGACGGTCCTCGCCGGCCACCGGAGGCAGGGGGCGATCCCGAACCGCGGTCGCCCGCTCGGCGAACCGCTCGAGCATTGCGTCCACATCGAATTTGGCCATATCCGAAACCATAACCAGCGGGCTTCCCCGAGTCGTTGTGCAGACTCAGACCACCGATGTCCTCGAACACGTTGAGACTTGTTGGCGTGGCCACGGCGAGGTGTTGGACCACATCAGCAGGTTTCATTGCACACCAGACGTAGTCGACCAATCTGATGGGCCGACAGCCGTCGTCAGCAGGCTTCATTGCACACCAGATTCTGTCAACCCGGCACTCTCACTGTGATGGTCGTCGCGCTGGGAGGTATGTCGCTAAACGCCCGCCGCCTCGCGTCTGCGTTGCGCCTGCCGCTCACCCTCGAGACGTTGCAGGTCGACATCGGTGTAGTCGACATATGTCATGGCGTCGGCGATGAGATGATGACCCGCCACGGAACGGATGGCCTGGTGCATCTGGTGGGCCACCATTCGATAAGCGGGATGCCCGGCCGGCTGGCTGCGCAATTCGATGAGGTGGAAGGCCTGTCGCGGGTTCATCTCCATGACGAACCTCACGTTGTATGCGAAAGGGACGACGTATTGGGCGACGTCGGCACCCAACTCCTCACGGATGTCCTCGTAGAGCACTCCCGAGTCATCCATGATGGCGCTCCACTGGGTGTCGAGCCCCTGTTCGGCCAGCTCGGGAGGAAGGTCGAAACCCAACCGCGTCGAGTACCTCTGCCACTCCAGCGTCATCAGACGGTGTCGTTGCAGATCACGGAAGGCCCCAATGTCACACTTGACGTCGAAACGATAAGTAGTCCGCTCCATCGCACGACCCGGCTTGTGACGCCGGTTGCCCCGGTCGCCGACCATGGCGGCCACCACCTCGGCCCGTTCCTCGGCCGTCATCGATCTTGCGATCTCCTGGAGGCGATGGTCGGATAGCTCCGACGCGGCGTAGAGGGCGGCCGCGACGATCTTGGTCTCGGCGTCCGGGTCCCAGTCGGTGAGGACCACATCCGGTCCGGGGTCGTCCGCCCCCCCGAGGTCGACGGCGCGGCCCTCCAGATCGGTGCGGACATCTTCGAGAAAACGGGACCAACGGACGCCGCGTTCCTCCAGATCGACCCGGGTCAGGAAAGAAGGGATGATCTTGCGCAGCTCGGTAAGCATCATCGCCCCGTAGTCCCGGACCTCGGCCAGCGGGCTGGCCCGCATCCTCACCAAGGCCATCTCATACGCCTGGCCCGTGGCGTAGATGCCCACGTTGGACATTGTCGAGACCGGGAGCAACCCGCGGATCGTGTCACATGCTTTGGCCCTGATGGTGGCTTTCCAGACCCAGTTCGGGTCGCCCTCCTGACGGGGGTGTTGCTGCTCGTAGACATTCGTCATCTCTGAGACCATGGTCGTGTATGTGTCGAAGACACGTTCCATGTGGCTCGTGTAGCGATCGGCAAAGCGCGAGCGGGCGATCTCATCCGGGATCATGTAGCGATGGCGGTCACCCAGCCGGTCGTCATATCGCATGTAGCGGGTCGACTGCTCGAGGTAGGCGGCGAGCCGGCCCCACTCGAGGACCTTGGTCAACAGGTTGGAAGCCTGCTCACAAGCCAGATGAGCGCCACCCAGCTGTGCCACCGAGTCGTCGCCATAGTCGAAGAAGATCCGCTTGTAGAGCTCCTCGGCCTTCCTGATCGCCACGAGTGAGTCGTCATCCATCCTGGTTGCGATGGCCTCGATGCCGGTGTCGGGGTCGGATAGGAACTCGTCGAGCAAGAGCCTCCGCAACGACTTCGGTGAACGCGAGTAGCGGGCGAACAGGGCGCCTTTCACGACCTCGGGGAGGTTGATGAGCCCGAACACCGGCAGGTCCACATTGGTGAAGAACCGACCGAGGACCGCCTTCTCCTCGTTGGTGAATGGCTCCTGGTGGTAGACGGGCACGGACGGGCGATTGTATGCGGTTTCGGAACCATTCCTGGTTACCTTGTCGTTGTTGTGGCCGTGTTCCTCGTGAGGCTTGCCGCCCTCCTCCTGGTCGTGGCGGCAGTTGGGATCGGAATGGTGCCCATCCTCGTCTTGATCGACCTTCTGGACGGAGGGACGGGATGGGGTCTCTGCCCGGGTGGGCTTGGCGCGTGTCAGAAGCCCTATTCGACCGGAGCCGAGCTGATCGTCCTTCTCACCCTGGCGCTCTTTCTCACCGTTCTTGGGATACGTCTGCTGATGCGGCTTGCCCGCCGCCTCCGTGACGACTCATATCAGGTGAGCCAGTGATCCGGGCCCACGGCTAGACCGCAAAGCCTGAGTCGGGGCGGAGATTCCCGATCCGGTCGATACTCTGCGCCGATGCCACGGACAAGGGCTGATGGGTCGACCCCGAGCGCCAAAGAGCGGGGAAAGGCGCGCAGCGTGCTCAACAGGCTGCATATCAGGTACCGGGAGATGAGGACCGCCCTCAACTACCTCGATGCTTGGCAGTTGCTGGTCGTGACGGTGTTGTCCGCTCAGACGACAGATGAGAACGTCAACAAGGTGGCGCCCGTGCTTTTCGATCGGTACCCGAGCCCGGCCGAGCTCGGTGACGCCAACCCCGAGGATGTCGAGCAGATCGTCTTCTCTACAGGGTTCTTCCGGCAGAAGACGAAGACGATCATCCGTCTCGCCCAGGACGTCGAAGAGCTGTATCAAGGTGAGGTCCCCGCCGACCTGGACGAGCTCGTCAAGCTCAATGGTGTTGGGCGGAAAACAGCGTCGGTTGTCCTCGCCGAGGTGTGGGACATCCCGGCGATCGCCGTCGACACCCACGTCAAACGTGTGGCCGGCCGGCTCGGGCTCACCAAGGAGACCGATCCGGTGAGGGTCGAAACCGACCTGAGGGCCCTTTACCCGAAGCAGGCCTGGTCTGGGATCTCGATGCGTTTCATCCAGTTTGGGAGGGACATCTGTGAGGCACGCCGCCCGCGGTGTGGCTCATGTGAGATGTTCCGGATCTGTGAGTGGCCCGATCGGTTCGCCGCGGCCGGGAAGAAGCCGAGGTGACCTCCCGCCTCAACATCACGGACAAGGAGATCCTGGGCCTGGCAATACCGGCGCTGGGCGCCCTGGCGATCGACCCCCTGCTCACCCTGGCGGACACGGCGTTCGTGGCGCGTCTGGGAACCATCGATCTGGCCGCCTTGGGTGTCGACACGGCGATCCTCGGGTTTGCGTTCTTTGCATTCAACTTCCTGGCCTATGTGGTGACCCCTCTAGTCGCCCGTGCCAAGGGGCTGGGTCGTGACTTGGAGGCAAGACGATGGGTGGGTGATGCGCTGGTGCTCGCCGTGGGTCTCGGGCTGTTGGTGTCCATCGTCCTCGAGCTGGCTGCACCATGGATCGTGGATCTGATGGGAGCGACGTCCGACGTTTCCGATCCGGCGGTGAGCTACTTGCGGATCCGTGCCATGGCCACACCGGCGGTGCTGATCGTGACCGTAGGTCATGGTGCATTCCGGGGACACAAGGACACCAGGACGCCGCTCAAGGTGGCGCTTGGAGTCAACCTCGCCAACTTCGCGCTCGACCCGGTCTTGATCTTCGGGTTGGGATGGGGAATCGAGGGCGCCGCAATCGCCACGGTCTTTGCCCAGTACCTCGGCGCGGCATGGTTTCTCGGTCTGATGCGCCGGAGGGACATGGCGACCCGGCCGCGCAACCTGGCTGAAAGTGTTCCTTCATTGCTCGCCCTGGGGAGAAACGGCGCCTTGCTCACCGCCCGGACCGGGCTCCTGCTCGTGGCCTTCACCGTCGCCGCCTCGACGGCCACGCGAATCGGCCCCAAGGAGATCGCGGCCCATCAGTTGGTGGCACAGTTGTTCTTGCTCTCTGCTTTGCTGGCCGACTCCTTCGCGATCGCCGCCCAGGCAATGGTTGGTGAGAGGACGGGGCAGGGGGAGCTGGCTCCATTGCACGAGCTCAACAGGCGTCTCGCTCTCTGGGGCGTCGTGGCAGGTCTGGGGCTGACGGTTGGAGTGGGTGTGGGGAGACTCGGGCTCGGATATCTGGCGAGTGATCCAACGGTGGGCGATCTCGCCGTAGAGGCGGGTGGGGTGGTCGCCCTGATCGAGCCGATAGCAGCCGTGTTGTTCGTCGCCGATGGCATCTTTCTCGGGATGCTCGCGTTGGGGATCATGGTGGTGTCGACCGGGCTGGGTTCCGCGATCGCAGTGTTGTTGATGGTGGCCACCCCATTGGGCGACACGGTCAATGGCATCTGGTGGGCGCTGGCGATGATGCTCGTGATAAGAGGGCTGGTTTTCCTCGTTGGCTATCGGCGGTCCGCCGAGACGGCAGTCAGGTCCTGACCTCGGGTCTCGGGAAGAGTTGTGGTGAGGATGGCGGCCAAGGCAACGCCTATGCCGAGCAAGTAAATCGTCTTGGAGAGGCCAAGTGTGTCGATGGTGTAGATCCCGCTGATGAGACCCACCGCCGAGCCGGCCATTGCCGTGTTCACAGCCGCGGTGTTCGCGCTGGAACGCAACTCGGTTGGGAAGAGCTCGGCCCGATGGGACCCTCCGGAAGGAACGAAGGCAAACGTCCCGAAAGCGGACACCATGGCCGCCACGACGATCACACCGACGGTGGTCGATGAGTACAGCGTGATGCCACCCGCCAGCGCAAGGAGAAGGCTGAGGACAGAGGTCCGCCGTCGACCCCATGCGTCGGCCAAGTGCCCGCCGACGAAGAACCCGATGCCTCCCAGAGTCCCCCCGCCGAGAAGAACGAGGACGGTGGATCCCGTGTCGAGTCCAACGTATTCGATCAGGCGCTCGGTGGAGAAGGCAGCCCCCACGGCTCCGTATGCGGAGGAGAGGAAATTGATGGCGATCACGGTCCAGAATCTGTTTGCCCATGGCCCGGAGGTGAGCTCATGCCAGTGCCCACCTCCGACTCTCGCCACGAAAATATGACTCTCCGGGACTCTCTTGATCAGCACCGGCAGGAGGAGAAAGCCCAACCCGGTGAGGAGATGGGGGATGCGCCAATGATCACCTCCACCGTCGGCCAGCGGGAGCGTCATCAAGGCGATGCCACTGCCAAATGAGACCGCTGCTCCGAAGAACGAGATGGCGTAGGCGCGTATCGGACCGCTGACCGTCTCGGCGAGTATGACAATCGCCAATGCCGAGGCGGCTGCGGTCCCCGTTCGCAAGACCGCGTGGGAGAGACCGAATTGCCAGGCCTCGACTGTCAGGCCGGCCACGGCGCCTCCCGCCACGATCAGTGTCATTGCCACGAGGAATGGCCTCCGCCGGCCCCTCTGGTCGCCCAACCACCCGAGGGGTAGCGCGGCAAACGCCGCCAGCCGGGCTATGCCGAGCATGAGACTCATCTCACCTTCAGACAGACCCAACCCGACCCTGGTGAAGGGCAGGCTGGCGCTCGCCTGTGACTGGCCAAAGCCCTGGATCACCCCGGCCACCCATATGATCAGGACGATTTGCCGGTCCATGGTGGTGAAACGCCCTACCGGGAGGAGTGGGTCGATCACCCGACGAAGGGCGGAGCGCATCAAGCGAGAGTAAACGGCGCTTGTGGGATGATCGTCACGCTCATTCCCGTTGGGTCTGGAGAGATGTTCGAGAACGTCGGTGACGCAACTTTCATAGTTCAGCTCGTGATCGCCTTTGGCGCAGGGGTGATCTCGTTCATATCGCCGTGTGTGCTGCCCATGCTGCCCGGCTACCTGTCGATGATGTCGGGTTACTCCGCTTCCCAACTAGAGCAGGGTGAGGTGTCGGTGGGCCGCATGACCCGAGTGATCCTTCTCTTCATCCTCGGATTCACCCTCGTGTTCGCCGCACTCGGCGCCGCCGCCACCGGATTCGGGCAGTTTCTACGGAACAACCTTGGAGCATTCACTCGCGTGGCGGGGGTGATCATCATCGTGTTCGGCATCCTCATGGTGGCCATGGCGGTCTCCAACCGTGGCTTCCTCGCCACTGTCAACCAGGAGAGGCGGGTCCATGTCAGACCGTCGAGGCTGGGCAAGTGGGCTTCTCCGGTGATGGGAGCGGCTTTCGGGTTTGGATGGACGCCGTGTATCGGACCCGTCCTCACCGTCATCCTCACCGCCGCTGCCACGCAAGAAACGGTTGGTCAGGGCATCGGATTACTCATCGCATACTCGCTCGGTTTGGGTGTGCCGTTTCTGCTGGCCGGTCTCGGTCTGTTCAAGTTCTTTGGCATGCTCAAGCCGTATCTGCGGCCCATCAACATCGCCTCGGGTGTCCTGCTTGCTCTGTTTGGGCTGGTGATGGTGGCCGGTCGCCTCGGTGATCTGTCGACCTGGTTCGTCAAGATCTTCGACGCCGTACCCTTCCTCCGTGACCTCGCCACAGTCTGAATCCCCCTGGCTGGCCCCCGAGACAGTGGAGATCCTCTGGGTGAGTGGCTCCGACGCCAAGAGGTTTCTCAACGGCCTGATCAGCCAGGAGATCGATGACATGGCACGCGGGACCTCGCGACGATCTTTTCTGCTCGGGCCCCAGGGAAAACTGGACTTCATGTTCTGGGTGGGCTGCGAAGGCGATCGATTCGACCTGGTGATCGAGGGTGGTCGGGGCGATGAGCTCTCGGCTGCGCTCAGCCGCTATCTGATCCGGGTCGACGTCGTGATAGACCACGAACCCGCCGATACGTGGCTCGTCATCGGGGAGTGGGACGGTCTCGACGTCTCGTGGGGAGATGTGGAGAGGCGTGTGGGCACCGGTGCCAAGCCGGATCTCCCAACGGGGTCCCTGGAGGGCTATGAGCAGCTGCGAATCAGCGCGGGTGAGCCCAGATGGGGGGTGGATGTCGACGGGTCGACCATCCCACACGAGTCCGGCCTCGTGCCGGTGGCGGTCAACTTCGACAAGGGTTGTTTTCTCGGCCAAGAGCTGGTGGCCCGGATCGATAGCCGTGGGGCGAATGTGCCTCGTCATCTGCGAGTGCTCGAGTTCGAGGGGCAGCCATCGGCGGTCGGGACCGTGCTGATGAGCAGAGAAAAGGAGATCGGGGTCGTCACCTCGGCCGTTGACGGAGTCGGCTTGGCGATGGTGAGACGGGAGGTCGAGATCGGAGCCACGGTCACCGCCGGCACCACGACCGCGATCGTCAAGGATCTTCCTCCGAAATCACCAAGGTAGTTCACCGGCTCTTTACAAATGCAAGGCCAGACTGTGGACGATGTCCCTCTCGCCGCGCTCCGTGCTGCTCATCGAAGACGATGATGCAATCGCCGACATGCTGCAGTCTTTCTTCGAGAGGGACGGCTACCGGTTCCTTCATGCCCTGACGGGTGAGGAGGGTGTGGAGAGGCTGCGAATCCGCCCCGTCTCGGCGATCCTCCTCGACCTCAACCTTCCCGGCATCGACGGTGTGGAGACTTGTCGACGGATTCGCGAGTTCGCCAGGACACCCGTGATCATGCTCACGGCGCGGGACACGGAGATGGACAAGGTACTCGGGCTCGAGATGGGGGCAGACGACTACGTGACCAAGCCCTTCTCGCCGAGGGAGCTCCTGGCAAGGGTGAAGGCCGTCTTGAGGCGCGCCGAGGAGCCACCGCCCAAGCCCCGCATCCTGGAGGTCTCTGGTTATCAGATCGATGGCGGCAAACGATCGGTGACCACACCTGACCAGGAGTCGATTATGCCAACGGCGAAGGAGTTCGACCTCTTGTGGTTCCTCGCCGAGCACGCCGGGCTCGTCATGAGCCGATCCCAGATCCTCGAGGCGGTCTGGGGATATGAGTACTTCGGGGAGACGCGAACGGTGGACGTTCACATACGCCAGCTCCGTAAGAAGCTCGAGGGCATCCCGATCGAGACAGTCTGGGGTGTCGGCTATCGGCTGGGCGGGTAGTGCGTCGTCGCCTGTTCTGGACCATCGCTGGTGTGGCCGCGATCACCGGTCTCTTGGTCCTGGCCGGTTCGGTTGTGGCCTCCCAACGCGCCGCCGTCGATGCCACTTACAGGGAGATGAAGCAATCCTCTGACGAGGCGGTGGCGATCATCAACGACGCCCTGGTCGGCAGCGAGCAGAGGCCGGCCGCCATACTGGAGGTGCTCCGCCTGCTCGAAGGTGAGCAGCTCGGCCCTCTCTTCGCCCGGATCCGCCGCACCGCCGGAGGATCGGAGATCGCTTTCGCGGTTCTTGCTCGAGATGGGTCGCTGCGTACCAATGCGAACCTATTCGGCAGGGTCGTCATCGACACTGCGGAGATCGACGCCGGGCTCACCGACTTCACCCGCTCCGACACCGATGAGTTGGTGGTGGTCACGCCGACGACGGTCGAGGTGCGCGACGTCGAGGTGACCCTCCTCGTCGCCCTGGCCCGCGATGCCCCCATCGTTCGGCTGGGTGACCAGGTCCGGGGGCTCCTGCTGCTCGTGATCGGGATCGCCGCCCTCGCCGCACTGTTGGCTCGATTCCTCTCATCGCAGATCACCGACCGATTGCAGCCTCTGGCGGAGGCATCCCGCAGCGTCGCCACCGGGAACATGACCGCCCGAGTGCCCGACCTGAGAGACCCCGAGCTCGATGCCGTGGCCTCGGCCTTCAACGAGATGGCCGCGCGGTTGGAGGCGACCAGGGCTCGAGAGCGGGAGTTCATCATCGGCGTGGGCCACGACTTGCGCACACCGTTGACCACGATTGCCGGATATGCCGAAGCCCTCGAGGCGGGCCACCTCGACGACGCCGAAATGGAGCGGATCGGTGGCGTTCTCGGTGTGCAGAGCAGACAGCTGGGAAGGTTGATCGAGGATCTCTCGATCCTGGCCCGCCTGGAGCAACCGGAGTTCAGTCTTCGTCGCGAGCGGATGGACGTCGGGGCACATGTCATGGAGGTTCTTGAGGGCTTCAGGAGACGTGCCGCCGAGCTTGGTGTGGCGCTCGTGGTCGAAGCCGAGGAAGGTGTGATGCTCGAGGCCGATCCCGACAGGGTCGGACAGATCGCTCAGAACCTGGTCGAGAACGCACTTCGCCACACCCCCGAGACCGGCTCGGTGCGGGTGGAGGTGTCCGGCGGTGATGAGGAGGTGACGATCGCCGTCTCCGACACCGGGTCGGGCATCGCCCCAGAGGACGTCGAGCATGTGTTCGAGCGCTATTTCGTCGGCCAACAGCGCTCGGTACGTAAAGAGGGGAGTGGCCTCGGCCTGTCCATCGTCAAGGGGCTGGTCGACAGGATGGGTGGGTCGGTCGAGGCCAGGTCGACGTTGGGCAAGGGGACGACTATCGCGGTGAGACTGCCGGGATGACGGAATGTGGTGTGCAATCGTGCCTGGTGACGACGGCTGTCGGCCCATCAGATTGGTTCACTACTTCTGGTGTGCAATCGTGCCTGGCGACGACGGCTGTCGGCCCATCAGATTCCGGAGGGCCTTACCTTCCAGCATCTCGCCCCCCACGGGATCGAAGATGTGAGCCGGGACCAGTGTCTGGCGCGTCACGGTGCCGGAGGTGGGATTCGAACCCACACGCCACTGAGGACACAGCATTTTGAGTGCTGCACGTCTGCCAATTTCGTCACTCCGGCCGTTGCCAGGAGTGTATGACCGGCTCACCGGGTAGACCACACGGGTCAATACCCTTGGAGAAGAGTTGAAACGCATCCATCGACGTCTGTTCAGACTCAACGAGAAGATCAGCGCACTCGAGAGGGAGGCAAATCAGGTGGCGGCTGAGCTCGAATATCACCGCGCGATCAACGACGACGCGCAGCGGGACGCGGCAGTAGGCAACTACATCGATCGCGAGGAAGCCGGGCTGACCGCCGGTGACGTCCGCCGTTTCGAGCGAACGCTGGCGTCCCTGGAGGCGAGGCGCTTCAGGCTGTCGGTGAAGCGAGACCAGCTGTTGGGCCGTCTTCCCAGCTGACCCCAAGTCCTCTGTCCCACGGCGGTAGTACCGTCGAGACCGTGCCGACACTCGCCCTGATCGACGGGAACTCGATCGCCTATCGGGCCTTCTACGCCCTTCCCGACGACCTCGCCACCAGGTCCGGTCAGGTCACCAACGCCGTGTTCGGGTTCACCCGGATGCTTATTCGACTCATCAAAGATCATCACCCCGAGGGTGTAGCCGTGGCCTGGGACGTCTCCCGAGAGACCTTCCGCACCGAGTCATATCCCGAGTACAAGGCAAATCGAGACAAGGCACCCGAACATTTTCGGAGCCAGCTCCCATTGATCGATGAGGTCCTCGCTGCCCTCCACATCACCCAACTGCGTCGAGAGGGCTACGAAGCCGACGACATCATCGCCTCACTCACCAAACAGGCCGTTGACGACGGGTGGGAGGTGCTCATTGTCACCGGAGACCGTGACGCATTTCAGCTGGTGGGTGGCCCGGTGAGCGTGCTCTACACACGGCGGGGCATTAGCGACACCGTGCTCGCCGACGAGGCCTGGATCGAGGAGAAATACGGCATCTCGCCATCTCAGTATGTCGAATACGCCGCACTCCGCGGCGACACATCGGACAACCTGCCCGGAGTGCCCGGGGTAGGGGAGAAGACGGCCGCCCGCCTCATCTCCGAATACGGCTCGATCGACGGTGTCTTCAGGTCAATCGGCGAGCAGACGCCGAAGCTGCGCGAGAACCTCTCAGTCGCTCGCGAGCAGGCCTTCTTGAATCGGGATCTCATGGGTCTGGTCGACGACCTGGAAATCGGTCACGAGACCACTGAGTTCGCCACCAGGGAGTGGGACAAGGCCACGGTCAAGAACCTCTTCGACAGTCTCGAGTTCCACACGATGTGGGGCGACCTCGAAGAAGCCCTTCCCTCGACCGGGGGAGCAACCGAGGTGCTCGAGGTTTCCTGCGAGCTGGTCAGGACACCGGACCGTGTCGCCGACCTCGCCCAGCAGGACACCCTGGTTCTCGGTCTGGTCAATGATGGCGGCGAGCCATACGGTCTGGCCGTTTCGACGGGTCCTGGGTCGGCGGTGGTGGTCCCCTTCGAGGCCGCCGGACCCATTCTGGACAGGATCAGCAGCGGCCACACGACGGTCTCTGGTCACGACCTGAAAGAGCTGGCGAGAGCCATGCTCGACCTCGGTCACGATCTGGCCAAACCGGCCATGGACACCGCACTCGCTTCGTACATCCTCAACCCGAGCCAGCGCACGTATGGGCTGGAGGAGATCGCCGAGCGGATTCTCGGTCTCGAGCTCGTCTCGCCCGACGGCGAGGGCGCGGCGGGGATGCTCCCGTTCGATCGAGGTCCGGATCTCGAGGTCGAGGGTCGTCGGGTCGAGGCGGTGAGTCGGCTCGTCGAGCGTCTTCATGACGAGCTGAGCAATCGTGACGAGCTCGACCTGTTCAGCGAGTTCGAGCTGCCGCTGGTACCGGTTCTCGCCAGGATGGAACATGCCGGCATCGGGGTCGATCGCCCCTACCTCGAGAAGATGGGCGCCGAGCTCCGCACCAAGCTCGCCCGCCTGGAGTCGAGTATCTGCGAGCTGGCAGGTGCTCCCTTCAACGTCAATTCGGCCGATCAGTTGCGGACCATCCTCTACGAGCAGCTCGGGTTGCCGGTTCTGAAGAAGACCTCGACGGGCAAACCATCGACCGACGCGTCTGTGCTCAAGAAGCTCGACCATCCTCTGGTCACCTCGCTCCTCGAGTATCGGGAGCTGGAGAAGCTGAGGTCGACCTACGTCGACGGCTATCTCCCGCTCGTCGACGGGGACGGGCGGATAAGGACCCGCTTCAACCAGATGGCAGCGACCACAGGGCGTCTCTCATCGGACAGTCCCAATCTCCAGAACATCCCGGTGCGCTCGGAGTCGGGCATGACGATTCGACGTGCATTCATAGCCGGGCGCGGCAATGAGTTTCTCGTAGCGGACTATTCCCAGATCGAGCTCCGCGTCCTCGCCCACATGAGCGGCGACCCCTTCCTGATCGAAGCGTTCCAGGCGGGTTTGGACATTCACACCGCAACCGCAGCTCGCGTTTGGGGCACCTCTCCGGAGCATGTGAGCAGTGAGCAGCGGAGGACGGCGAAGATGATCAACTTCGGCCTTCTATACGGGATGGAGGCGTATGGGCTCGCCGACAGGCTCGGGATCAGCCGGGATGAGGCCGCCGAACACATCGACGCCTACTTCTCACAATTCCACCGGGTCAGGGAGTACATGTCGTCGATTGTCACGGAGGCGAGAAACCAGGGTTATACGACCACCCTCTTCGGACGTCGGCGCTATCTGCCCGAGCTCAAGTCCGACAACTTCCGGATACGGCAGATGGGGGAGCGGATGGCACTGAACGCACCGGTTCAGGGGACGGCGGCGGACATCATCAAGAAAGCGATGATCGATCTGGACGCCGCTCTTCGCGAGGAGAAGCTCGCCTCGACTCTCCTGCTCCAGATCCACGATGAGTTGATCCTCGAGGTCCCCGAGGAGGAGAAGGTGATTGCCGAGAAGCTGGTTGTGGAGACCATGGAGGGGGTTGCCGGGCTCGACGTCCCCCTCCGGGTCGACATCGCATGGGGTGAGAATCTGGCCTCCGTCAAGGTCTAGTGGCCCATCTCGTGAATCCTTGTGGCGTCTCTCCGGCCTTCGACGCCCCTGGCTGCGTCGAAGTGCTCGCCGCGGCTCCCCGTGCGAGACGCGCGCTTTCTCCTTGCCAGATGACGCCGTTGGCTCGGAGACACGCGCACACTGCTTACGCGACAGACCACCAGCCGCGGTGCGGGTTGGCGAACTGGCAGCACCTGCGTACACTTTCATTGCCTGCCGGCCCATGCGCCGGTAGAGATCTTCCCAAAGAGGTAACCACCTACACATGCCCAACGAACAAGAAAACGCGTCTGTAGCCGCTCCCAACAACGAGGAGATGGTGGAGGCGCCCGAGACCCCGGCTGTCGAAG
>DASWKM010000014.1:0-10848 GCA_036396635.1 Acidimicrobiia bacterium | reverse complement strand
GAGGTCGGTGCTCCAGGACTTCACCAGGGGCTTTGTGAAGGTGACCTCCGATCCCGCCACCGGTGTGGTGCTGGGCGGCACCATCGTGGGTCACCGGGCATCCGAGCTCATCGGGCTCCTCGCCCTCGCCGTGCAGGCCCGAGTCACCACCCAGACCGTGATCGAGACGATTCTGGTCCACCCCTCCATGAACGAGGCGATCAGCGACGCCGCCGAGTAGGGGTTCCGAACCCCCAATCGGCGGCCCTTCGGACCCCTACACACAGACTCCGTCGTCGTCCACGCCGCGGGTCGGATCGCAGAGGACGGTCTGCTCGACGGTCCTGAGCTGGAACAAGTCGTCGAGATGGCTTCCGAATACGTGGAGCCGGACACCACGAACGGCATCGTCGCCGAGGCCGACCACGTCGAGCGTGACCTCGCCGAGATCGCCCACCGACTCCTCCACCACGATGACGATTTCCGACGGGGGGTCGGCGGATGCCATCGCTTCGGCGACGATGATCCCCAGCTCCGTCATTCTGGCCGCCTCGGGTCTCTCCCCGAAGTGGGCGACCACCTCGGCGGTCGTGTCCGATGTTGCGCCGATGTAGGCGAGATAGCTCAGGTTGACCCAGCCATCGACGCCCCCGTGAGTCACTCTCGTCCAGAAGGCGGGCAGGCTCCTCGTCTCACCGCGGGCGATCACAGCGTCGTCGGTCGGAGGGATCTGCCCGATTATGGGCTGGTCGGCGCCAGGGGCCGCCCTGAGATTGAGGACGTCGTCGTGGGCGACTCCGATCACGCCGAGGGTGGCACCGGATGGTGGACCGAGGTCGACGGCCTCACCGGCGAGGGACGTGGAGGTCGTCGAGACCTGGGTAGAGGTGGTTTCAGCCACCGTGGTCGGAGTCGCCGACGTGCTGGTGACCTCGTTGGCGGTTGTGTTGGTCGTGTTGGAAGCATCGGGCGATGTGCCGCAGGCCGCAGCCACCATCGCCAGAACCGTAACCACGGGCATGATCTCGACCTTCATCAGTCCTCCTGTGTCTCGATGAGACGTAGCCGACCCCGCCTGTGGGTGACACGGTTCGAGATCGTGTGCCGATTGGCCCGACTGCTCGTCATTTCACTATCGCGATGACCTGACCGGCGCCGACCGTGTCCCCGGGCACGACCCGGAGGTCCACCACCTCACCGGCGTTGGGGGTGGTGACCTCGTTCTCCATCTTCATGGCCTCGAGGACGCAGATCGAGGCTCCCGCCTTGACCGACTCGCCGGCCTTGACGGCCACCTTGACGATGGTCCCCTGCATCGGGGCGGTGATGACCCCGTCCGCAGCGCCCGCAGGTCCGGCCGCGGCCAGTTTGGGTGGGCGACGCCTCACCAGGCCGCCGGCAGCCGGCTCCGGTGCCCAATAGCTGACCCGATACCGACGCCCGCCGATCTCAACCGTCATGTCGCGTTTGGAGAGATCCTCCTCCTCGGGGAGAGACGGTGCCGATGCCGGGCCTGACGCCGGGATAACGACGCTCTCTTCCATCCACTTGGTGTGGTGTCTCCCTTTGATGAAGTCATCGTGATCGAGCACGGCGAGGTGGGCCGGGATGGTCGTGGCCACACCCTCCACGGTGAACTCCCGCAGCGCCCGTCGACCACGGTTGATTGCCGCCTGCCGGTTGGGGCCCCACACCACGAGCTTGGCCATGAGGTTGTCGTAGTACTGACTGACATTCGTGCCGGGTCTGATCCATGAGTCGACCCGCACACCGGGACCGGCCGGTTCTTGCCACTCGACCACCTGGCCGGGGGAGGGCAGGAAGCCCTTGCGCGGGTCCTCGGCGTTGATCCGGAACTCGATCGCGTGACCCCTCGCCTCCACCTCCCCGATCTCGAGCCTCTCCCCGTCGGCGATGCGGAGCTGCCATTCCACGAGATCGATCCCGGTCACCATCTCGGTGACGGTGTGCTCCACCTGGAGCCGGGTGTTCATCTCCAAGAAATAGAAGTTGCCGTCCTGGTCGACCAGGAACTCGACGGTGCCGGCGTTGACGTATCCGCAGGAACGGGCGGCGTCGAGCGAAGCCTTCGCCATGGCCCTCCGCTGTTTGACCGTCAAACCGGGTGAAGGTGTCTCCTCGATCAGCTTCTGATGACGACGCTGCACCGAGCAGTCCCGCTCACCGAGGAACAGACCGCTGCCATGGGAGTCGAAGAGGATCTGAGCCTCGACGTGGCGTGGTTTGTCCAGGTACTTCTCGACATAGACCTCCGGATTGCCGAAATAGGCGTCGGCCTCCCTCCGGGCCCCCTCAAACGCCTCCTTGGCCCCTTCGGCGTCCCAGACCACCCGAAGCCCCTTGCCCCCACCACCATGCGCCGCCTTGACCGCTACCGGATATCCGAACTGCTCGCCGAGGGCGGTGACCTCATCGATGTTGGTCACCGGCTCGGTGATCCCGGGGACCGTCGGCACCCCGAACTCCTCGGCGTTGCGTCTCGAGGTGATCTTGTCGCCCATCCCTTGGATGGCGCTGGGGGGAGGGCCTACCCAGATGATCCCGGCGTCGCCCACGGCCCGGGCGAAACCGGCGTTCTCGGAGAGGAACCCATATCCCGGGTGTAGCGCCTCGGCCCCGGCGTCGCTGGCGATGCGGAGAATGGCCTCCTGGTTGAGGTAGCTCTCGGCCGCCGGGGCGGGCCCGACGTTCCAGGCCTCGTCGGCGATGTCGACGTGGAGGGCGTCGCGATCCAACTCGGAGAAGATGGCGATGGTCCGGATGCCCATCTCCTGAGCGGTCCGGATGACCCTTACCGCGATCTCGCCCCGATTGGCGACGAGAAGGCTCTTCATTGCGGGCCGTTGCCGTGTTTCTTCGAGGGCAGTGACTCTCTCTTTGTCCGCAGCACCTCCATGGCGCGGATCAGCTTCACCCGCGTTTCCCGGGGCTCGATTATCTCGTCGACCAGACCGAGCTCCGCAGCAACGTAGGGGTTGTTGAACCTCGACTCGTAGTCGGCGATCAGCTCGCTCCGCCGGCTCTCCGGGTCGTCGGCACCCGCCAGCTCGCGTCGGTGAATGATGTTGACCGCACCCTGCGCTCCCATGACTGCGATCTCCGCGGAGGGCCAGGCGAATACGAGATCGGCCCGGATCCCCCTGGCGTTCATGACGAGATAGGCGCCTCCGTAGGCCTTTCGGGTGATGACGGTTATCCGGGGAACGGTGGCTTCGCAGTAGGCGTAGAGGAGCTTGGCGCCGTGGCGGATGATCCCGCCATGCTCCTGATCGACCCCGGGAAGGAACCCGGGCACGTCGACAAAGGTGAGGAGGGGGATGTTGAACGCATCGCAAAAGCGGACGAATCGGGCGGCCTTCTCGGATGCGGTGATGTCGAGTGTGCCGGCCAGGACGGCGGGCTGGTTGGCCACGACGCCGACAGTGTGCCCGTCGAGACGCCCGAAGCCGACGATGATGTTCTTCGCCCATTGCTCGTGAACCTCGAAGAACTCCTCCGAGTCGAGCACGGTCTCCACGACGGTGTGCATGTCGTAGGGCTGGTTCGACTCGTCCGGGATGATGGAGTCGAGATCGTCGTCCCAACGATCGTCGCGGTCGGCCGGTGCGTAATACGGGGGCATCTCCATATTGTTGGGCGGGAGAAACGAGAGGAGATACCTCACCGCCTCCAGGGCGTCCTGACCCGTCGGGTACACGAAGTGGGTGACACCGGACTTCGAGGCGTGGGCGGTCGCACCGCCGAGGTCCTCCATTGTGACCTCCTCGCCGGTGACCGCCTTGATCACGTCGGGGCCGGTGATGAACATGTGTGACGTCTGGTCCACCTGGAAGACGAAATCGGTCAAGGCGGGGGAGTAGACGGCGCCGCCGGCGCACGGCCCCATGATCACCGATATCTGGGGGATGACACCGCTGGCCCGCACATTCCGCTCGAAGATCCGCCCGTATCCATCCAATGATGAGACGCCTTCTTGGATGCGGGCGCCACCGGAGTCCTTGAGCCCGATGACGGGCGCGCCGGTGCTGACGGCCAGGTCGAGGATCTTGCAGATCTTGTCGGCAACCACCGTGCCCAGGCTGCCTCCGAACACGGTGAAGTCCTCGGCAAACAAGAACACAGGCCGACCGTCGATGGTCCCATGACCGGTGACCACCGCATCACCCGGTGGTTTCTTCTCCTCGATTCCGAACCCGGCCGACTGATGCTTGACGAACTGGTCGATCTCGTTGAATGAGCCCTTGTCGAGGAGGGCGTCGATCCGTTCTCGCGCGGTGAGCTTGCCCGCCTCGTGTTGGCGGGCGACCGCACGCTGGGTCCCGGAATGCAGCGCTTCGTCTTTCAGTGCCCTAAGTTGATCGATGCGCGCCTCGGTGCCCAAGACTCCTCCATGACTTCTTTGTGAGACTCGCCGGGAGACAAGTTGGCTACACCCTATTTCCAGTTGCGATTCGACCGTGTGCCATCGACCCAGGACGTCGCGCGCAGCCGGATCGACGATCTTCCGGTTCTGGTCGTCGCGGCGGCTCAGACAGAGGGTAGAGGAAGGTCGGGAACGAAATGGCTGACTGCAGACCGAGCGCTCGCGACATCACTTGCGTTCCGGCATGAGCCCGGGGATTCCCGTCCGCTCTCGTTGATGGCGGGCCTGGCTGCCACATTGGCCACCGAGGGGACGACGCTCAAATGGCCCAACGACGTCTTGAGAGGTGATGCCAAGACGGGCGGGATCCTCGTCGAGAGAAGCGACGACGTGACTGTGGTCGGTCTCGGCCTGAATCTCTGGTGGCCGGAGCCTCCACCGGATGCCACCGCCCTGTTCGGGGATGACCCCGGGGAGGACACCTACGTCGAGATCGGGGCGCTCTGGGGTGCAGAGCTCAATCGTTTGATCGACTCGGACGGGTGGCCCATCGACCGCTACCGCGACGTCTGCACCACCCTGGGGCGCGAGATCAGCTGGGAGCCGGACGGCGTGGGACGCGCGGTCGACGTGACCGATGAGGGCGGTCTGGTCGTGGAGGTGAGCGGGAAGCGGCACACGATCCATTCGGGAGCGGTGCGACATGTGCGAAGCGCTTGATGGGGAGACCGGCTTGATGGCCGACCGACCTTGGCCGCGCTCTCTCGGTGTGTTTGACCTAGTCGGCCTCGACTGGGGATCAACGTCGTTCACCGCTCGCCACGAGAGTGTCTCGGCAGGCCAAGCAGACGCCGGTCGGTCGGCAGCTACCGCGCCTTACCCCAGCTGTTCGATCTCCGGTTTCGCCAGTGTCGCCTTGAAGAAGGCGATGAGCCGGGCAGTCGCATCGTCGGCGGCGCCCTGGTCGAACCCTTCGTGGTCGATATTGAGGAACCCATGGCCCGCATTGGCATAGAGCAGCCATTGGCCGTGCTCGTTGCGTCTTTGCGCCTCATCCACGGTTGAGTTGTCGATCAGCTCATCGGAATCACCGTAGAGGCCCAAAACCGGGATGGGCAGGTGGTCCAAGTACTCCGCCACCTGATGCTCGCGATCCTCGTCTCCCGTCAACGGGGTGTAGCAGAGTGCGAGAGCCCTGACCCAATCCCTGGTTGCGGATTTGATCAAGCCGAAGCGGCCGCTGACATCGACGCCGATGATGCCGACCCGATCGTCGACGTTCCACCTGACGTCGCCGGACAGGACGAACTGATGGAGCTCGTCGAGCACGGCCAGAGCCGTGTCATCGGTGAGGGAGTTGTACAACTCCAAAGGATCACCGGCGCCCCTGTAGAGGTCGACGGAGACCCCGGCGAACCCCTCTCTGGCCAGCCTTCGACATAGGTCTTTCTCGAAGCTCCCCATACCGTCGAGGCCCGGGACGACGAGAATGACGGGCACCCTCCCGGCCTCATCCGGCCGCGCGATGTAGCCATTGCGATGACCGGCTCCGACCGGGATCGGCAATGAGCCGTACATGATCGGGTATGTCCCTTCGTGGGACAACACTGCCAAAGAAACCTCCGCTTGGTCTGGCGGCACAATAACGAGCCATCGTGTCCCCCCACCGCGGGTAATGACGGAACCGACGTTAGGGTGAGGGACGTCTAAGTCACTCGATGGCCACGTCATCCCCTCCTACCCCCTCCGTTCGTGCCGGGCTGCCCAAATGGTTGAAGGTCACGATCCTGACCCTCCTGGTGGTGGCCAATCTCGTCGTGCTCGGGGTGGTCTGGGCGATTCAGACCGGCGACACCCTGCTGTCGGGTGCCGAGACCGATGACGAGGTCGCGGACGTCCTCGATCCCGCGGCGGGTGATCACCTCACGTTCCTCGTCGTCGGGTCCGACTCGCGAGCCGGGCTCGATAACCTCACCAATTTCGGTAGCGCAGGTGGGGCACGGGGTGATGTGGTCATGCTGGTTCGTCTCGACACCGAGACATCCAACGCCCAGATGCTCAGCATTCCCCGTGACCTCTATGTGGATATCCCCGGACACGGCAAGAACCGCATCAACGCCGCATATTCGTTTGGTGGCGCCTCGCTGATGGTGGAGACCATCAAATCGACTCTCGACATCGAGGTCAACCACTACGTGGAGATCGACTTCGTCGGTTTCCAGGCGATGGTCGACGAGATCGGTGGTGTCGAAATCGCCTTCCCGAATGCCGCCCGTGACCTCAAGTCGGGTCTCGATGTCGCCGCCGGCTCGCAGACGCTGGACGGTGAGCGGGCTCTCGCATACGCCCGCTCTCGCCAATACCAGGAGCTGCAGAACGGCTCGTGGGTGTCGGTCGACGCCAACGACTTCGGCCGGACCGCACGTCAACAAGAGGTCGTGCGCGCCATCATCTCGGGGCTCAAGCACCCGAGCACGATCACCGAGGCGGGCGGTATCGCATCGGCGATGGGGCAGCACATGACGATCGACACCAATCTCGCCTCGGCCTCGGTCGCAACGATGTTCTGGGACTACAAGGGGATACTGGCCGGAGATATCGAAGGCGCCACCCTCCCGGGGACGGTGGAGAACATCGACGGGCAATCGGTGGTGGTGGCTTCCGAGCCCGAGGCAGGGGCGATGCTCGCCAACTTCAAGGCGGGGAGGCCGTTTGCTGAGCAACCCCTTCGGCTGGAGGTGCTCAACGGGAACGGCGCCGACGGAGCGGCCGGGGACATGTCGAGGGCCCTCGAGTCATTGGGCTTCCAGGTCGTGTCGATCGGCAATGCGGGGACCGACAACTATGCCCAGACGACGGTCATCGTCCCCGATGGCTCGGACAACGGGGAGCTGATCATCGGAGCGCTCGGTTTCGGTGTAGTTCAATTCGGATCTGTCGATAACGGCTACGACGCCGTCGTCATCGTCGGATCCGACGCTTCGTGACCGGGCGTCTTTATCAATAGGATGAGAGCCTCGTGGACTTAACAATCATCGGCGCCGGGTACGTTGGCCTGGTCACGGGGGCCGGGCTCGCCGGCCTGGGCCATCGGGTGCGGATCGGTGAGGCGAGCACCGAGCGGGTGGCCACACTCGATCAAGGCGGTGTCCCGATATACGAGCAGGGTCTGCCCGACCTGCTGACGCGGGCCGTCGATCGTGATCTCGTCAGCTTCCACACGTCGAATCGGGATGCGGTTCAGGGAGCCCGGATGGTCTTCCTGTGTCTCCCCACACCCGAGGGTGAGGACGGTCGTGCCGACCTCTCCTTCATTCACACCGTGATCGATGAGCTGGCCAACGAGGTTGCCGACGACACACTGTTTGTCATCAAGTCGACGGTCCCTCCGGGCACGGTGGCCGCCCTTCGCAAACGGCTCGCCGACCTGGGCAGCGCCGCCCGTGTGGTGTCACACCCCGAATTCCTCCGCGAAGGCAAGGCGGTCGAGGACTTCATGGAACCCGACCGGATCGTCATCGGCGCATACGACCGCGCCGACGCCGAGCTGGTCGCCTCTCTATATCGCAGCCTGGACACCGAGGTCGTCATGACCGACCCCACTTCGGCGGAGATGATCAAGTACGCCAACAACGCCTACCTGGCGGCCCGGCTGACCTTCGCCAACGCCCTCGCCAACGTGTGTGAGGCCGTCGGCGCCGATGTGATCGACGTGGTCACAGGCATCGGCCTCGATCACCGCATCGGCCCTCACTTCCTCCAGCCAGGGCCCGGTTATGGAGGGTCCTGTTTCCCCAAGGACACGGCTGCTTTGATCGCCGTCGCCGATGACGCCGGGTACGACTTCCAACTCTTGAAGGCCGTGATCGAGGCCGACCACGAGCAGAGGCGACGGTTGGCTGACAAGGTGCGCCAGGCGGCCGGCGGTGGCCTGCGTGGGCGTCGTGTCGCCATGTGGGGCGTCGCCTTCAAGGCCGGGACCGACGATGTCCGTGAGTCGCCTGCACTCCGTGTCGCCAGGCTTCTCCAAGCGGAGGGTGCCGAGGTGGTGGCCTACGACCCCGAGGCCAGCACGGACGAGCTGACGATGGTGTCTGATCCGATCGCGGCGGTCACCGACGCCGACGTGTTGCTGGTCGCCACCGAGTGGCCCGAGTTCCTCACCGTTGACATGGCCGAGGTGGCCGCGGTGATCAAGGGTCATCGGGTTGTCGATGCCAGGAACCTTCTCGACCCGGCCACGGTCAGGGCGGCAGGCCTCGACTACTGGGGCCTCGGTCGCCCCGGCGCGTAGCGGCAGGCTCACCGACACACCACTAGCGGAAGAGGTCTTCGTCCACCGGGCGCACCAGCTCTGCCGCCCGACCCTCACCGCGGGGGCCCTCGAACCCGCGGATCAGCGCCGCCGGGATGCCTGCGGCCTTACCCATCACCAGGTCGGCGGCGGCGGCCAGCTCGTCAGCGACCGCCACCTCGGTCACATCCAACTGCCTACCCGTCCAGTCGCGTGTTCCCTTCAGGTCCAGGATCGGCATCAGACCCGATACTCCGATGGCGATGTCGGTGAGCCCGCGCCGCCAAGGGCGTCCGAAGGTGTCTGAGACGATCACACCGAGGTCGACGCCAAGAATGAGCTGGAGACGCGTTCGTATTCGGTGTGCCGATCGGTCCGGATCGTCGGGGAGGAGGACCATCGTGCCTTCGGCTGTGTTGGAGCGATCCACCCCGGCGTTGGCGCATATGAACCCGTGGCTGGTCTCGGCGATGATCAGATCGCCACGGCGACGCACGATCGATGTCGCCAGCTCCTCGACCAGACGCTTCTTGAACTCGTCCTCGTCACCCACGATTCGACGCACGGCGCCTTCTGCCTTGGAGACGATCTTGTGGGTCACCACCACGACATCGCCCTCCCGAGGGTCATGGGCCCTCAGCGGCCCCTCGAGGAGCGAGGCAACATCATCTCCTTGCTCGACGACCCCGATGTCGAGCAGAGGGTGGACTTCGAGGCTCAATTCCGGATCAACTCCTTTGCCAGCCTGGCGCTCGCCGCCCGATCCTTGATGAGCGTGTCGGTCGCCTCGACCCGGGGACCGTCGATTAGGGCCACATCTCCGACATCGCTCCGGTCGATGACGAGACGATCGATCAGCCCCTCGTATGCAGCGGCGACGCCCGGGTTGCCGGGAGGGAAGCCGAGCGAGGCCATCACCCGGTCGGCGGGGCCCTTTATCGTCTTTCCACCGATCAACGGGCTGACCGCCGTCACCCGGGGATGAGCCGCAACCGCGGCGCGGACACCTGCCACCTCGAGGATGGGCTGGATGGACAGCGGGGGATTGGACGGCCCGATGACAACCATGTCGGCCGTGGCGATGGACTCCAGGACGCCAGGAGCCGGTCGGGCGAGCCCGGCGCCGTCGAACTCCAACTCCATGACCTCGTCCCGGTGCCCCCGCCCGACGAAGTACTCCTGGAAGCTGACCCACTCCTCGGCGATCCTCACCCTCGTGCGCAGGACGTCGTCGGTGGCTGGGAGGACGAGGGTGGTGATGCCGAAGGCTCCGGCGACCCGGCCCGTCACCTCCGAGAGGGCCGAGCCCCGTCTCATCTGCAGCGTCCTGAACGTCTTCAAGGCCAGGTCGCGGTCACCCAGGCGGAAGGTGTTGTCCACGCCGAAGCGACCCAACTCATCATTGAACTCGAACGTGTCACCGGCGCGTCCCCAACCTTCCGGGCCCTCGAGGCCCGCCAAGGTGTAGACGACGGTGTCGAGGTCGGGCGAGACGTGGAACCCATGATTCTCGTCGTCGTCACCCACGTTGACGACGATGGTGAGGTCGACATCGGGAAGCGAGGCGAGCCCTCGGGCCAGACGCGCGCCGCCCACTCCACCTGACAATTCGACGATCTTCATTTGTTGCCCTGATATTGCTCAGCGTGGCGCACCCGTCAACAATGGCAGTTCGCATGTCCCAAACCACACCGCAGGTCGCGGACACCGCAATGGCCGATGAGAGCCCCGACGCGCCACGAGTGCGAGTCCTTCTCACCATGGTGGAGGATGCCGACCTCGATGCTGCCCTGGCGATTGTCGGCAGGCAAGTCTACGAACCGACTCCGGAGCTCGTCGTCGTGGGTGTTGCCGATGGAGCGCTGCCTGAGGGTGTCACCCGGATAGCCGTCCTCGAAGATGCGATCAGGGCCACCGGTCCGGAGATCGATTACCTGTGGTTGCTTCACGCCGATGCCCGACCCAGGCCTGACGCCCTCTCGGCCCTCGTCTCCGAGATCGAGCGCAACGATGCTGCCTTGGCCGGGTCGAAGTTGCTCAAGGCCGGAACGATGGACGAGCTCGAGTCCGTGGGCGGGGCCACCGACGTTTTCGGCGAGCCCTACTCCGGCCTCGACGAGGGCGAGATCGACCTTCAGCAATACGACGTCGTTCGCGAGGTCGCTTTCGTCACGTCGGCTTCGATGCTGGT
>DASWKM010000013.1:0-8682 GCA_036396635.1 Acidimicrobiia bacterium | reverse complement strand
GCGGCATGGCCAAGCCTCTGTAGGGCCGCGGCGATGAACCCTGGAGACGGATCGATTGCCGATACATGTTTCGGTTTGGCCATCTCGGCGATGACACCGGTCAGGGCGCCGGTGCCGCAGCCGACGTCGAGCCATCGAGTGGACTCGGCAAACGGCAGCCAATCGAGGAATTCTCTCGCCACGGGCCGGCTCCACCTGCCCATGTAGTCCTCGTAGGCGTCACCCTCGTCCCAGACATCCATCGTCACAGCGTATTCGGGCAGGTTGGAGAGGGATCGATCAGAGAAACCGCCGATCTGGTAGCGCCACGTTTCTGAGACACAGCCCGTCCTGTATGTTGAGTCGATGACACACTCCGACGTTCGTGACTGGCTGGAGCGGTACATCGCCGCCTGGCGCGCCAACGACGCCGCCCTCATCGGGGACCTCTTCAGAGAGGATGCCGTGCAGAGCTATCGGCCGTGGGAGAGTGACGACCAGACGATCCGAGGCCGTGAGAACATCGTGGCCAGCTGGCTCGCCGACCAGGACGACCCGGCAAGCTGGGATGCGCATTACGAGCCATACGCCGTCGACGGTGACCGGGCGGTAGCGGTGGGATGGAGTCGATATGTCGCCTTGGGTGATGACCCAGAGCGGGTCTATCACAACGCCTTCCTGTTGCGCTTCGACGACCACCGCCGGTGCGCCGAGTTCCGCGAGTTCTACATGTTGGAGAGCTGACCGTCCCCTCAATCCAGGGCTCTGTCTCAGCGACGGCAGGGGAGACTCCCGGTATCTTCACGATCATGTCGGAGCTCGAAGGCCGCGTCGCAATCGTCACCGGGTCATCCAGCGGTATCGGTGAGGCGACCGCCCGCCATCTCTCCCTGGCAGGCGCCTCTGTCGTGGTCAACTCGGCGACATCGGTCGAGGCGGGCCGAACGGTCGCCGAATCCCTGCCCACGGACTCAATCTATGTCCAGGCCGATATCAGCGATCAGACCCAGGGTCATGCATTGCTGGATGCCGCCATTGATCGTTTCGGGCGTCTCGACATCCTGGTCAACAATGCCGGGTGGACGTCGCCGGTCGAGCACTCCGACCTCGACGGGCTCACCGACGAGATCTTTCGCAGGACCTTCGAGGTGAACGTCTTCGGCACCTGGTGGCTAACCAAGGCAGCGATTTCCCACCTGCGCCGGGCCCCTGACGGCAATGTGGTCATGATCACGTCGGTCGCCGGACTGCGTCCTGGGGGTAGCTCGATCGCCTACGCCATGAGCAAGGCGGCGCTCATCCATCTCACCCGCCTGCTGGCCAGGGCGTGTGGGCCGGTGAGGGTCAATGCGGTCGCTCCTGGGCTGATCGAAACACCCTGGACCTCCGGATTCGACGAGGTCCGTCGTGCGGTCAACGAGCGTGCCCCGTTGCGACGAGTCGGACATCCCGATGAGATCGCCCAGGCTGTGCTGGCCCTGGCAACGAACACGTACACGACCGGGGAGATCATGGTGGTCGACGGCGGCATCTCGCAGGTCAGCTGAGGATCGGCGCGTCGGAGACGTGACCCCGAACCTGTCATTGGCGACCGAGAATCGGCTCTAGAGCTATTCCTCTTCCCCGGCCCCGGCCTCGATCAAGGCGATGGCCTGTGACGCGACCTTGGCGTTGTACTCGCGGACCCGTCCCGGAGTCAGGAACCATTCGAGGATGTACCAGACGCCAAGCCCACCGCCGGTCACCGCGAACAAGATCCCCAGCCCGATCCGACCCAACAAGAAGAGCTGGATCGGAAACAGGATCGACAACGCCACCATGAGGGCCATGCTTCGTTTGCTGCCGTTGTAGTGGGCATTGAACACCGACTTCTGCTCAGACGTGAGGGCCCCGTACGCAGAGACTGCGTTAGGAGGCAGGTCGAGTGGTGGAGTCGTCATGGCCTGAAGCCTATATGAGAGAGATCCTCGCCCCTCATGACCCTTGAACCCGATTGACCTCGATCCGCCCAAAGGTGGGCTTATGGTGTGATCAGCACCCAACACCGCCCGTGAGCAAGTCACTCAGCCATACCCGAACCGACCGTGCCCTCGACCAGTTCCTGAAGCTGAGTCGGGTCGCCCAGCAGCTTGGCTTCAGCCATCAGTTGATCGAGGACGACACTTTCAAAGGCGACACGATCAGACTCCGTGGCCGCACGCTGGTCAACTTCGGCCTGTGCTCATACCTTGGCCTCGGCGACGACCCGCGTCTGGTGGCGGCCGCCATCGATGCCATCACCAGATACGGAAACTCGTACTCCTCATCACTCGCATACACAGCCTTGCCTATGTACCGCGATCTCGAAGAGAGGTTCGAGGCGATGCTGGACGCGCATGTGACCATCGCCGCGACCACCACCCTGGCCCACATGGCGGCTCTTCCGGTCATCGTGAGACCGGGGGACGAGGTCTTGATCGACACCTACGCTCATGCCTCACTCGTCTCAGTGTTGCCGTCGTTGCAGGTCAACGGTGTCGACGTGCACAATGTGCCCCACAACGACCTCTCCCGCGTTGCCGATCGTGCGGGATCGATCAGTGGGCGGCTGTGGTACCTGAGCGACGGCGTTTACTCGATGCACGGCGATACGGCACCTGCTGAGCGCATGATCGACCTGCTCAACTCATACCCCAACCTCTGGGTCTACTGCGACGATGCTCATGGCCTCGGTTGGGAGGGCGTCACCGGCCAAGGCCATTTCCTTCGTCGAAGTGGCTGGCATGAGCGCTTGGTGATGGCGTTCGGCCTCGCCAAGTCCTTTGGCACGATGGGTGGCGTCATCGCATCGAAAGATGAGCACCTGAATGAGGCCGTGTCGGTGACCGGGGGCCCGATGCTCTTTGGGGGGCCTCTGCCGCCGGCGATTCTGGGGGCAAGCGTCGCCTCAGCGGACATCCATCTATCGCCGGAGCTGGCCGGGCTTCAAGCTGAGCTGTCGGAGCGAATCGAGCTGGTCAATCGGTTCTCACAGGAGATCGGCCTCCCCATCACCAGAAGCGAGCACACCCCATTGTGGTTCGTTCAGATCGGGCCGTCTCTCACCACCGTCTCAGTCGTCTCGACGATGCTCAACGATGGCTTCTTCGTCAACGGTGCCATCTTCCCGGCCGTGCCCAGGGGCAAGGGCGGGGTGCGTTTCACCGTCACCAGGTACCTCAGCATGAGCCAGATCGAATCGATGCTCACCAGCCTCAATGAGGCACGTCTCAAGTACATCGGTGGTGAAGACGTCATCGACCTCACGGCCTTGGAGGACTCCGCGGAGGAGCCCACCACCCATTAGCGCGGCCATAGAAACCTAAACAACGCCTGGCCCGGGGCCGATAGTCAATGCGTGGGTAACTCGTTGATTTTGGGGGGCAGGCGATGGTTCCTTCCCGGACCGATCATCGTCATGCTGATCGCCAGCGCACTCGTGGCGTGGCGTCTGCCTGATGTGGCTCCCTACGTCGGGTTTTTCGGGTTGGTCATCGGGACGTCTATCTCCGCGACTTTGTTCTGGAGGAGGTCTTCGAGCCTCCCGGAGCGGGAGAGGGGCGCCTGGCGGTTCGTGACGTTGGGCCTCGGCATGTTTGGCGTCGGGGTCCTGGTGGTGAGTTTGCTGACGGAGCTGGGTGTAGCTCTTCCGGCGTTTGGCCCCCTGGACGCCTTCTTCATAGGTGGGTACGTGGCGATGATCACCGCCCTCTACCGAATGGCCCGACTCGACAGCGGGGGGAGGGAATGGGTCCTCACCCTGGTCGACGCGCTGGTCGCCGCCATAGCCCTGGCGGCGCTGGTCTGGAACACCTTCTTCCACGAATTGCTCGACAGCTTCTCCAGCGCCCCATGGTGGGAGGCTCTCGTCGCCTCGATCTACCCGGTGGTCGACGTCGCTCTGGTCACCGGTCTGATGATTCTCGTCATGCGCCGCTCCAACTACCGCTTCGACATCCGCCTCGTTTTCTTTGCATTCGGGGCGAGCGCTCAGGTCCTCGCCGACTTCATATACCTGAGTCGAGGCGTAGGAGAGAGCTTCACCGCCGCAGAGCCGGCGTGGTCGGTCAACCTCATCGCGACGGCTTTCATGCTCGTTACGGCGGCCATCGTGGACCGTGTGCCCCGAAAGAGGGAGTTCCCCGAAGCGCCCACTCCGATTTGGGCACTGGTGTGGCCATACCTCCTCGTCGTCTCCCTGGTCGGCGTGCTGTTTCAGAACTACCGTGAGCTCAGCGCCGGGGCAGACGAGGTGCTGCTGCTCAATGCTGTGATCCTGATCGGCGCGGTCATCTTCTTCCGCCAGGTGTACGCGATCTATCGGGACCGACATCGGGTAGATCGGAAGCGAGCAGAGCTGGTGGCATCGGTCAGTCACGAGCTGAGGACACCGCTGACGGCCATGGTCGGGTTCCTTGCCCTGCTCGACGAGCACCCCGACGAGTTCCCGGTCGACGCCCGGCGGGAGATGATCGCCGAGGCGGCCGATCAAGCCCGTCACATGGCGAGGCTGGTGAATGACCTTCTCATGCTGGCGAGAGGTGACACGCGTCGTCTCACATTGGACGTGACGGAGGTGTGGGTCATGCCCATCCTCTACTCGGTTTTGCATGACATCGCTCCGGGCGATGTGCTCATCGAGAAGGATCTGGATGTTGAGGTCCTGGTTCGTGCCGATCCCGACCGACTGCGACAGGCCTTATCCAACCTGGTGAGCAATGCGATTCGCTATGGCGCCGACCGGTGTCTCATCGTCGGCCGGGTCAGAGGAGATGACCTCGTCTTCGAGATCCACGATAACGGTGATGGCGTGCCGACCAGATATGAGGCGATGATCTGGCAACAATTCGAGAGGGGGGCGCATCGTCTCGACGCAGTGACCCCGGGTCTGGGGATCGGTCTCTCCATCGTCCAGGCCATCGCCGAGTCCCATGGGGGAACTGCCCAATACCGTGTGTCGGAGCGGCTTGGGGGAGCGTGCTTCTTCATCACCCTCCCCGGCTGTGTCGTGACCGACGTGGCCGCCCCGTTGGAGGTCGCCACCTAACGGATCAGGAAGCCCCGTCCCAGGTCGTCGGTCGGATCCAACCACAGCTCGGAGCGCCCGATGATGTGAGCAGTCCCCTCGATCTCGGGTATCACCGCGGTGAACTCACCCACCTTTGTCGTCGCCACCACACGCCCGGTGAATCGGCTGTCAACGATGCTCTCGATGGTGACCGGCTCGCCTTGGCCCAGCTCCCCCCTGTGGTGAAGGATGGCGAGACGCCCACTCACGCCCGTCCCGGTCGGGGAGCGGTCCACTTCACCGTCGGCGAAGACGCACACGTTGCGACCGTGACTCCCTTCGGAACGGGGTGGGGCTGTGAAGATCACGCCGTAGAGAAATCCCAGACCCGGCTCGTTGGGATGAGCTATCTGCCTTTCGGCTGAGATCGCCTCCTTGATCATGCGCCCGGCCGGAATCAGCGCCATGGTGTCGTGGACCTCCAGCTCCAGCGTGGCCGCATCCACATATGCGTAGAAGGCACCACCGAACGCGAGGTCGTAGGTCACTTCACCCAGCCCGGGCACGGTGATGCTCGCCCCCAGCTCGACTACGAACGACGGGACGTTCCGGAAGCGAGTCGAGACCACAAAGCCGTCCGCAATCGCCGAGATCGCGGTGACCGTCCCGGCGGGTGTGTCGATTCGAAGTGTTGTCTCTGGAACTTGGGCAGCCACCATCCCGGTGTCGAGGACGACCTTGGCCAGAGCGATGATCCCGTGGCCGCACATCGTCGAGAACCCTTCGTTGTGAGTGAACAGAACCGAGAGGTCGCTCTCCGGGTGAACCGGTGGCCCCAACCAACCGCCATACATGTCGGCGTGACCCCTCGGTTCCCACATGAGGATCCTCCTGAGGTGGTCCAAGTGCTCCATGGCGTAGGCACGGCGATCGAGGACGGTGTTTCCCGGTATCCCGGGGAGGCCCTCCACGACCACCCGAAAGGGCTCACCCCCGGCGTGGGAGTCGATAACTGTGAGACGTCGCCATTCGGGTGGTGGATTCCATCGGATGGCGGGGCGCAGGTCCATCAACCGCCAGCCTACGATCAGGAACCTTGCGCACCGTCAGCCAAGTCGCAGATGTTCTTGCCGAGCGGACCAACCCGGGCGCTGCTCCGAGTTGGGATCCGGTGGGGCTCCAGCTCGGCGATCCGAACGCCGCGGTTGAGACTGTGGCGGTCTGTCACGAGGTCACCGAGTCGGTGGTGTCGCGGCTGGAAACGGAGCCGGTTGATCTCCTCATCACCTATCACCCGCTGATCTTCAGGCCCACCATCAGGATCCTCGCGGGGAGATCGGCCGGGGCCCGTGCGTTCCGACTCATCTCGGCAGATGTTGCCGTCCTGGTCACACACACCGACTTCGACGCCGCACCAGGCGGTTCCGCCGACGCGTTGGCCTCGTTCTTCGGCCTCCGTGATGTGGAGCCATTCGGTGGCGACCCGGAATCGGGTATGCCTCCCATCGGTAGATCCGGCTGGTTCGAGGGTACTGTCGGCACTGTCGATGCCATGCTCTCGGATCGGTTCGGAGCGGCCGGACTGAGGGTCAGCGGCGACCGCGATGCCGAAGTGGAGAGATTGGCGGTCGTGCCGGGCTCCGGTGCGGACTTCATCGAGGCCGCAGCCGAGGTGGCGCAGGTGCTGGTCACCGGTGACGTCAGCCATCATCGGGCGATTGCGGCTTCAGATCTCGGTCTTGCCATTGTCGACCCTGGGCACATCGCCACCGAGCGCCCGGGGATGGGATCCCTGGTGATGATGGTGACAGAACTTCTCGGCTCTCATGTGGTCGACCTGACTCATTTCGACCCGCAGACGTGGACGTGAGTGAGGGCTACCCTTCTTGCCCAGATGAAGCTGAGCAGCCTCACCGACCTCCTCGACCTCCAGGACATAGACCTCCAAATCGATCGGCTGGTGGAGAAACGCCGATCGTTACCGGAGTTGGCGGCGTACAAGACGGCTCATGAGACGCTGCAGGCGCTGGAGAGAGAGCGCGTCTCCGAGGCTGGCTCGCTCAAGACGCTCGAGCTCGATCTGGACAAGGCGGAGGGCGAGCTCCAGCTGCTCGAGATCAAGCTCGAAGAGCACGAGACCCGTCTGTTCGCAGGCGGCATGAGTGCGAGGGAGACCGAGCACATGAGGCTGGAGGTCCAGAGCCTCAAGGGGCAGCGCGAAGCCATGGAGGAGAGAGTGCTCGGGATGCTGGAGGGGATCGACCCGGCGCGGGAGAGGGTGGCCGAGATCGAGGCAGAGATCGAGAGAGTCGAGACGACGAAGCGTGAGCTCGACCAGTCGATTAAGAAGGAGTGGGGGGCTATCGATGGCGAGCTGGCCCGCAAGGAGGAGCGCAAGCACGATGCTGTGGCGCCAATCGAGGGTGAGCTGCTGGAGCTGTACGAGAAGTTGCGCGGTATCAAGGAAGGCGTTGCGGTGGCCGCCTACGACCATGGGGTCTGCGGTGGCTGTCACATGGCGTTGTCACCGGCGGAGCACGAGGAGGCATTCTCCACCGACCTGCCACGTTGTGTGCACTGTCGGCGGATCCTCGTCGCCTGAGCCATGATCTCTTGGCACCTTGGGGCCACGCTCTGGTTGTTCAGGTGGATCTTTCGAGACCCGAAGGTCGATGTTCGGTTTCTCCTGGTCGGGTCGATCCTTCCTGACCTGATCGATCTCCCGATCGGGACATTGTTTCTGGCCGAGCGTTACTCGACCGGAGAGTTGTGGTCCCATTCACTCGTCGTTCCAACCGTGTACATGATGGTGGTGCTGGCGGTCACGAGGCGGGGACGACGACGACGCGCCTGGATGGCACTCGGTGTGGGGTGGTTGTTCCATCTTCTCCTAGACGGGATGTGGGTCGACCAAGATGTGTTCGGGTGGCCCTTCTTCGGGCTCGAGATCGCGCCCGGCGAGGCACCATTCTGGTCATCGGCTTGGGAGCGAGCTCTCTCTGATCCATGGCGGTGGGTCAAGGAGGCATTTGGCCTTGGCTATCTCGTCTGGCTTTGGGTCGGTCTGGGGCTGAAGGGCGCTGAACGCCGACACGAGGCCCTGCGGACTGGAAGACTTCCTGACCATGCGGCGCACCAATAGCATCGCCCTCATCGCTCTGACCGTCTTGATCGCGGCATGCTCGGAGGATGGGGGCGACCCAGTGGTGTCGATCCTGCCGGGTGATGGCGCTCCTACTGCGATCGAGGCGGTCGATGGGCTGGTCGGTGCCATCAACTCGGCGGACTTCGTCGCTTCGAGCCGTCTTGCCATCCCAGGACACGCCGCGCTGGCGGCTCTCGCCGAGGGTGCCACGTTCAGCGCTGTTGCCGATGCTCTGCGGGAGGGTGATGAGGAGGTGGCTGCGAACTTCTGGGCCGGGTTCGCCCAGGGGAGCGGCGCCTTCCTGACCGAGACCCTCACCACCGCTGAGGGTGGTGTCGTCGATCAGGACGCCCTTCAGTTCCACACGATCATGGTGAGGGGTGGCGCCGGGGAGGAGCGAGCCATCCTGGTCAGGGACGACGATGGTTTTCGTGTCGACCTGTTTGCGTCGTTCGGGGCTGGGCTGGCCGACAAGATGGCCGCACCGGTCGAGCGGTTGCTCACGACCCAGACCGACGACGCACGTCTCATC
>DASWKM010000012.1:0-15496 GCA_036396635.1 Acidimicrobiia bacterium | reverse complement strand
GAAGAATCGAGAGGATCTCCTCCATGGCTGCGCCCCGGAGACGGCGGTCAGCCCCGAGTCCTGTGAACTCCACCTCGTTCCAACCGAGCCCGAGACCGAGGATGAAGCGGCCACCGCTCAGCAGCTGCACCGTTGCGGCATCCTCGGCCAACCGCAGCGGGTGATGGAGTGGGGCGAGTATGACCCCGGTGCCGATCTCGATCTCGGCCGTGGCCGCCGCGATGGCCGCGCTCACGACCGCGAGCGAGGGCATGTAACCGTCGTCGACGAAGTGGTGCTCGGTGGTCCATACCGAGCTGAAACCGATGCGCTCCGCTTCGACGGCGAGCTCGACGGTCTCGGTGTATGCGCGGGACCAGTCGGTCTCTCCGGGCCGAAGTTGTGCGCTCAGCAATCCGAATCCAAGACTCATGGCCCGAGTATGCCCGACCGTGGTCTTGGCGGTGCCGCGTTTGTGATTGCAGCGGGTCATCGTCATCAAACAAGTCCTCCCGGTCTGAATTGACGGCGCGTGTGAGAGCCGGGGAGCGGCCGGCCGTAGCCATCATCGACCGTTCCTGATCGGTCATATGCCGGGACCATCTTCCAGGGAGCCTCTTCGTAGACTCGCGAGCCGTGCCTGCCACGCACTATGCCAAGAGCGGCGACGTGAACATCGCCTACCAGGTGGTCGGGGACGGCCCCAGGGACCTCGTCTACGTGCCAGGGTTCGTCTCGAATATCGAGGTCATGTGGGAGGATCGGGGCCTGGCCGGTTTCCTCGACCGGCTCGCCGCCTTCTCCCGTCTCATCATCTTCGACAAGCGCGGCACCGGGCTGTCAGATTCGGTCCCCGTCGACCGCCTGCCGACACTCGAGGTGAGGATGGACGACCTCCGGGCGGTGATGGATGCCGTCGGATCGGAGCGGGCGTTCCTGTTTGGCCATTCCGAGGGAGGGAACATGTGCGTCCTCTTCGCCGCCACCTTTCCCCAGAGGGTCGGGGGCATGATCCTCACGGGGTCCTATGCGAAACGCATCCGGAGCGATGACTATCCCTGGGCACCGACGTGGGAGGAGCGGCTCGCGGAGATCGAAGAGGTGGGGCAGCACTGGGGCGAGGAGACCACGGTCGGGGCATATGCACCGAGCCGTGCCGATGACCCCTCCTTCCTGTCGTGGCTCCAGCGTTACTCGCGTCTCTCCGCCAGCCCCCAGGCTGCGGCCGCCCTGATGCGGATGAATTCGGAGATCGACGTCACGACGATTCTCCCCACGATTCGGGTGCCCACCCTCCTCCTCTATAGGAAGGGCGATGGGGACGTCCACGTGGAGGAAGGGAGGTACATCGCGTCGAAGATCCCCGAGGCGAGATTCGTCGAGCTGCCGGGCGCGGATCACTTCTTCTGGGCGGGCGACAGCGGCACCATGCTGGGGGAGATCGAGGAGTTCGTCACCGGACAACGAACGGCCGCACCAGCGGAGAGAGTCCTCGCCACGGTGCTCTTCACCGACATCGTGGCGTCGACTCGCCGGGCGGTTGAGTTGGGGGATCGAGAGTGGCGCGATCTCTTGGGCCGGCACAACGCCATGGTCCGATCCGAGTTGGCGCGGTGGCAGGGCGTCGAGATCACCACCACGGGGGACGGGTTCCTTGCCCGCTTCGACGGGCCGGTCCGGGCGATAAGGTGCGCCAAAGCGATCAGCAGCAGCGTCGAGTCACTGGGGATCGAGGTGCGCTGCGGTGTCCACACCGGCGAGCTGGAAATCGTCGACGCCGACGTGGCTGGACTGGCCGTCCACATCGGCGCCAGGGTCGCCGCTCTGGCTGGTCCCGGAGAGGTGCTGGTATCTCGTACCGTCAAGGATCTCGTCGCCGGCTCGGGCATCGAGTTTGCCTCCCGTGGGGTCCACGATCTCAAAGGGTTTCCGGAGCCCTGGGAGGTCTTCGCGGTCGCCTGAAGTACGGGCTACCCAACGGGCTTTCGACAGGGGCATGCCCGATTTCTATCCCAACGTCGGTTGTGAAGAGCGTTGCATCCAATTGGCCAGCCAGCTCGATGTAGAGGGCGTCCACCAATCTGATGTTGTGATGAAGCCGCCAGGCACCTTGGAGGAGCGGGGCAAGGAGATGTCGTCGGATCGGGCCTCGGCGGTGAGCTCGACACGCGCCTCGACCTCTTCTCTGGTCAGCTCGCGGGCGCGGCAGAGGGGTCCGATGGCCGACAGCACTTCGGCGCCGAAATGTGCTGGGACGTGAGCCTCCATGCCCTCGAAGCGTTCGGGTGTATGCCTGGCGACGGGGGAGTCGACGAGAAAATCGACCATGGCGAGCATCGATCACCAGTGTCTCAACCATTGCCATCGAACTCGTCCTTGGCTGCCGCCACGGCGGAGAGAACCGACTCGTGGTCCACTCCTGTGGAGCCGAGCGCAGAGACTCTCGACAGCCAGGTCTTCAGGTTCTCGACGGCCAACGCCGATCGGATCGCTTCTTGGGTGAGGTTGTCCTTGTCCCTCATGGCTCGCGATTGTGTCACTTTCCTCCGGTGGCATCGATGGCCATACCCGCTCCGATCGGCGACTCCTCGCGGTGATGGGTAACTTCCGATTCTGAAAGGAGTCACATATCGAGCCTCGAGACGTGAAGGCGTTCACAACCGACGGGCAGGGCCCCAAGGTGGCGATCCTGGGTGGCGGTGTGGCCGGGATGAGCGCCGCACACGAGTTGATCGAGCGGGGGTTCCGCGTGGCCGTCTTCGAGCGACAGCCGGAGTTGTGCGGGGGAAAAGCTCGCAGCATCCCGGTCCCGGTGGGTGGAGCGAGATCGTCGTGCCCCGATGTCGAGGGGACGAACGGCTACCTGCCCGGCGAGCACGGCTTCAGATTCTTCCCCCGGTTCTACAAGCACATCACCGACACCATGAGTCGCATCCCGCTCGGGGATGGCCATGTGATCGACAACCTCACCGACACGACCAGGGTCCAGCTGTCCCTGTACGGCAAGACTTCGATCGAGCTGCCGTCCCGCTTCCCCAGTGACGAGTCGGATTTCGCTCAGATCCTCCGGGATCTCCTCGCTGACCTTCCCGCGGAGATGGGTCTCCAAAAGGGCGAGGTCGACTTCTTCGTCGGCAAGCTGTGGCAGGTGTTCACCAGCTGCGACGCCAGGAGGGAGGAGATATACGAGACGATGGGTTGGTGGAATTACGTCGACGCCGAGAACAAGTCGAAGGGATATCAGAAGTTCCTGGCCGAGGGCTTGACCCGGTCCCTGGTCGCGGCGAACGCCCACCTCGCCAACGCCCATGTGGAAGGCGACGTCGGCCTGGCGCTGATCCTCGACATGCTCACTCCTGGCCCGAGCACCGATCGGGTGCTCAACGGGCCCACCAACGAGGCCTGGCTTCATCCCTGGCTCGAATATCTCCAGGATTCCGGGGTCGACTATCAATTCGACCGGCACATAGACCGCATCGTGTGCCAGGTGAACACCGGAGGGCCAGGCGGCCGTATCGAGGCGGTGTACATGTCGGACTCGGAGGGAAACAGGTACAAGCTCGACGACGCCGACTACTACATCGCCGCGCTGCCCGCCGAGAAGATGGCAACGCTTCTCGACGACGGCATCCTCTCAGCCGACTCATCCCTGGCCGGCATCAAGGAGATCGGCAGCACCTATGTGGAGTGGATGAACGGGATCCAGTTCTATCTCACCGAAGACGTGCCTCTCGCCCACGGTCACACCATCTATCTCGACTCACCCTGGGCCCTGACCTCGATCTCACAACAGCAGTTCTGGCCCGGATACGACCTCTCCGGGTACGGCGATGGCAAGGTCAAAGGGGTCATCTCCGTGGACATCTCCAACTGGCATGAGCCGGGCAACACCGTCGACAAGCCGGCGAGGTACTGCACCTCCGAGGAAATCAAGACGGAGGTGTGGGAGGAGCTGAAACGGTCACATGTGATGGATGAGCAACCGCTCACCGACGACATGCTGTATTGCTGGTTTCTCGACCCGGACATCAAGCGAGATGAGTTCGTGGCGGGGCTCCAGTCTGTGGGGCCGACCTACACCCCTGATCCCGGTGTGCCTACCAGTGAGAACGCCGAGCCCCTGTTCGTGGCATACGTGAACACTTGGCGGCTTCGACCTCAGGCGTTCACCCAGATCCCCAATCTCTTCCTGGCCTCCGACTACGTGCGCACGTTCACCTCGGTTGCGACCATGGAGGCCGCCAATGAGGCCGCCCGACGCTCCGTGAACGGGATCATCCAGGAATCAGGTCACCGGGCACCACTCTGTCGGCTCTGGAACGTCACCGAGCCCCGGTTCTCATTCATCTTCCGTCTCGAGGACCAGCATCGCTATGAGCGGGGGCTCCCCTGGAAGGGCCCGTCGATACTGGCCCGGACCCTGACCAAGGTTGCGGTGGTGGGCGGGCCGATCACGACCGTGGCGCGACGGGCGTTGACACGCTCCTAGACCCGACGCAACTCGGCTCTCGTCAACTCCACGAAGTGTTGAGCACCGATTTCCTCGAACAGCTCGAGGGCATGGCCGAGACGATCACGATCTCTCTGCACGCGCCCCATGTTCATGCTGGTGACCGCCTCCTCGAAGGGCATCCCCAGGTCTCTGGCCGCCTTAAGGGCCTTCGACCAATGTGCGACTGCAGCGTTCTCGTCGCCGAGCTGTTCCTCGATACGGCCCGCGTAACGGTGGGCAGCGGGACGACCGATGGGAAAGACCTTGCTGAACTTGACCAGTTTCTTCACGGCCCGCTCCGCTGCAGCCCGGTTGGCCGAGGAGGCGCGGTCCTGTCCGCCTGTCCATTGCCCGAAGTACGCCTCAGCCGCTCCGGTGAAACCGTCGAGAGCGAAAACCACACCAGGACGCTCCGAATACAGCGACTCGGCAGCCGATGCTGCCGAGGCCCGCGCTCGATCGCGATCGCCCAGTCGCAGGTAGGTCTCCGCCATCAGCCCATAGAGCCAGCCGACGTTGGCACCGCCCACACCGGCGTGCAGCAGACGCTCGGCATTGCGGAATCGAGCCATCGCCCCGTGGTGGTCGCCCCGGCGCAGCAGGCTGGTGCCCTGGAACAGCCATCCCCACATCTCAGCCTGGGCGTCGTCGCGCCCGCTTCCGAGCTGTGCCAGCTCCTCACCCAGCTCGTAGACCCGGGCGAACTTGCCTCGTGCGGTGAGCATGAGACCGGTGGTCCCCAGATTCTCGCCGAGCTGGCGGAAGTCGCTGAGCCGCTTGTAGAGGTCGTAGGACTCGTGGAGCTCGCCCTCGACGTGTTCCCAATCACCGACCCCCACCCCGTAGACACTGGTGGCCAGTCGCACCCAGGCATGTTCGGGCATTCTGTCGACTTCGTCGGCGACTTCCCGGCTCCGACGCTGGTATGTCCGCGCCAGCCGGTGCATGGGCACGATGCCGGCCACGATGCTCATGTTGGCGTAGATCCTGGCAAGGACAGGCGAGGTCCCCGCCCGCTCGGCCAGGTTGAGTCCGGAGACGGCGGCCGTGAGCAGGGCACCCGGGTCGTTGGCGTAGTAGTAGATCTTCATCAGCCTCTCGTACGCCGTGGCCGCCTCGATGAGGTCGTCCCTCGCCTCCGGGTCGAGCGATCGGGCCCGGACGCCGGTGACGCGATGACCCACCTGGAGGAGCGCGGCCCTCATCAGGTTGGCTCCCACACCGATCTTTCCACGGCCCATCGGGTGCCGGTGGAGTTGTAGGGCATGTTCGAAATGCTCGGCGCTCCTGTCGACCCGGCCCATGCCCAGGTGTGCCTCGGCGAGATCCTGCTCCCATCGGGCCTGTACCCGATCAGGAACCGGCCTGCTTGGGTTGATTCCGGTCAGGTCGCCCGACCCGCCCGACTTGTTCGCCAGGGTCAATGCGTCGGTCAGGAAGCCGATTGCCTCCCGATGGGCAAAGCTCCGCAGCGACTTTCGCCCTGCCCTCCCCAGGTACTCCATGGCGCGATCGACATCTTCCCCAGGCGACTCCGATGACAGGCTGTTCCTATGGTGATAGGCGAGGGGGAACAGCACCGAGTCGGGGTCGTCGGCATACTCGGTCTCCATCCAATGCGCCACGGCGCGGTGGAGGTCGTGACGCTGGGCGAACAGCAGGAGCCCGTATGCGATGTCACGAGTGATGGCGTGCCGGAATCGATAACGGTCCTCACCCGCGGTGACCGGCTCCACGAGGTCGAGACCGGCGAGGGAGCGGAGACCCCCGGTCAACTCGTCGAGACCGATCTCACCGGGATAGGCGTACGTGAGCGCGCCGACCGAGAACTCACGTCCAATCACGCTCGCCACTTTGAGGATCGACTGCTGGCGAACCGAGAGATGGTCGAAGCGCCCGATGATCACGTCATGGACGCTGCGGGGAAAGTCGATCTCGCGTAGGTCGTGGACCTCGGGGGCCAAACGACTCTCGCCGTTCTCGATGATCAGGAGACCCGCGTCGCGGAGAGCGAACCCGATCTCCTCACTGAAGTATGGGTGACCCTCGCCACGTTCGACGATGAGCTCGGAGACTGGACCGGGAAGGCTGGTAACGCCCAGACACGACTCGACGAGTTTGAGCGCTTCGGCCGCCTCCAGCTCGGAGAGGACGATCCGGGTGGTGCTCTCCCTCTCCAGCAGACGGGCGTACTGCTCGGGTGGGGGCCCTGTGCCTGCATCCAGGGGTCGGGTGCCGATGACCATCAGGAGGGAAGGGACCTGATCAACCACTCTCTCGACCATCGCCCACGACGCAGAGTCCAACCAGTGGCCGTCATCGAACATGACGACGGGTGGGGCGTCCCTTGGCGCATCCCGAACTATGGCAGTCAGCAGTTGCTGGGTGTTCTCCAGGCGCAGTTCCGGCTCCATGCCGGCGGTGAGATAGCTGTCTTCCACCGGCGTGGCGATGATCGAGCCCAGGAGGCCAATCCGGTCGCCGCGCCACGGATCGCTCGACATGAATTCGAGGAGGCGGGTCTCGGCGTCGATGTCGTCGGCGCCAAAAAGCTGACGGATCGCGGACCTCCATGCGAAGAAAGCGGTGGCGTGCTCGATCTCCTCCCCGGCGGCGGTGATGACTCTCGTGCCCATTCGCTCCGCCTGCTCGACGAAGTCGAGAAGGAGGCGAGTCTTGCCGATGCCCGCCTGCCCCTCGATGAGCATCGTGCCCCCCTTTCCCCCGTGGAGGCGAGCCAGGCTCGCGGCCAGCTCGGCCCGCTCGCGCTCCCGGCCAACCAGCCTGCCTGTCGACGCCAGTCGCCGCGGGGAGGTCGCCCGGTCGCCGGTTGGGGATGCCTGATGGATGATCACCGGGTGGTCGACACCCTTCAGTCTCGTGGGGCCAACTGCGGTGAATCGGGCTCGATGGTTGTTCTCCGAGGCCATCTCTTCGGTCACATACACCGTGCCCGGGGGGGCTTTCTGCATCAGACGAGCAGCGAGGTTGACGCTCGGGCCGATGGCGCCGTATGTCATGCGCGTTTCTCCTCCGTAGGCGCCGACGTATGCGACACCGCCCGCCACTCCCGCCCGGATTCGGGGCGACAACGGGTCGTCATCCCGACCCACGAGTTCGGTGGCGGCCACGACTGCACGCCAGCCATCGTCTTCATGGGACACCGACGCCCCAAACACGGCGTAGAGATGACTGCCCTTGTCGTCGATCATGACCTGGAGAACCATGCCTTCGTATGAGGCGATCACCTGTTGGGCTCGTGACACGAAAGTGTCGAAGCTCTCGGCCTCGTTCCCATCCTCGCAATACTCGAGTCCTTCGAATCCGACGAACAATGTGACGACATCGCGCAACTGCCCCATCAGGCCGCCGAGCCCGCTTTCGAGGTGATCCCGGACGAAGGGGAGTATCCAGTCGCCGGTCCCGACCTGATCGACGGTCGATGCTCCGTTGCGGGCGGGGTTTTCAGGCGGCTCGGTGATGCGCTCGACGAGGTGCCGGGTACTCCCCGTCTCGTTGGCGATGCGGATCTCCGCCCGCCGGCCAATCGACATGGCCACGGCCGGACTCACCGCCACTTCACCCGGGTGGAGCAGGATCGACACGGCCGCAAGCGCTTTGATGACATCGCCCCCGAGGACGTCCATGTAGGCGTGGCGTGCCTGGCCGACTCGCATTCGCCGCCCGGTCCCGGCCGCGACCGCCGCCTTGATGTCGAGCTGATATGAGGGCTGGCCGTGCTCGGACTCCCGAAGGTCGCGGAGAATGTCGACCAGTTCGAGGCCGGCGGCGGTGGCGGTCAGCCCGTCGTCTCCGTGAAACCAGCAGATGACCGAGTCGCCGCCGAATGAGATGATGCTTCCCCCTCGCTGATCGATGGCGGCGGTGATCCGCCCGAAAACATGGTTGAGCAGGCGGGTCAGCTCTTCGGCACCACGGCGGGGCCCAAGAGTGCGGTTGAGCTCCTCTGTCAGCTCGGTGAACCCGGAGATGTCGGCGAAGAGCGCCGAGCCTTCCGACAGGGTCTCAACCGGCCCGAACCCTGCAAGCTCACGTCTCCGGTCAACCGGCAGGTAGGCCCCGAATGGTGGCACCACACCGCTTCTATTGGTCAGTTGCAATGCCCGTCACCTTGCACCCGACTCTACAAGTCCGATGACGGTTGCCGTCGTGGTGGCCCGGTCGACAAGCTCAGGGCCAACCGGTCTCGGTGGCCGCGCCGCCAATTTTGCGACATGCGACCTGGAGCATCTCTCGATATACAACGCCGGCCGGTTTGACGGTCTCGGTGCTCCCGTATTCTGCAATCGTGCCATCAACGCCAGGCTTGGGATCCGAGCCGATCGATGAGCCCATCAGGGCTGAGCTGTTCAGCGTCGAGCGGCTGGAGCTGCACGCCCGCAGTCTCGCCAAGACCCAGGAGCTGAGTCGACGGCGCGGACGACTGCGACTCATATCCCGGCGTCTTGCAGAAAACGGCGAGGTCCTTCTCTCCTCGTACCGGGAGATGTCCAAGGCAATACGGGAGGAGGCGCTCCTCACCCCTGCGGCCGAATGGCTGGTGGACAACTTCCATCTCGTGGAGAGCCAGGTGCGTGAGATACGAGAGAACCTCCCTCGCAGCTACTACCGCGAGTTGCCCAAGCTCGAGGGTGGCCACCTGGCGGGTTACCCGCGGGTGTACGGGATCGTCTGGGCTTTCGTCGCCCACCTCGACAGCCGGTTCGATCCCGACGCGCTGCGCAGGTTCGCCATCGCATACCAGGAGGTCGAGCCACTCACCATCGGTGAGCTCTGGGCCATACCCATCACGCTTCGCCTGATCCTGATCGAGAACCTGCGCCGGATGGCCGAGACGATGGTCTGGGCCAGGAGGCTTCGCCGCGAGGCCGAAGAGGTCGCCGACGGGCTCCTCGGGATAGGCGGGGGCCGCGCAGCCGAAGCTCGGGCAACCCTCGACCACTACGGCTCGGCCGAACTGCCCCAGCCGTTTGCCGTCCAGCTGCTCCAGCGGCTACGCGACCATGACCCGGAGACGACTCCGGGCCTCACCTGGCTGCTCGATCGTCTGGCCGCCGAGGGGAAGGCAGCCGAGGACGTGGTCAACGAGACCCATCGCCGGCAAGCGGCCACCAATGTCACCGTTCGCAACCTCGTGACCAGCCTCCGTCAGATCAACTCCTTCGACTGGTCCGACTTCGTGGAGCGGGTCAGCCTGGTCGATGACGTCCTGGGTGCAGAGAGCACTTATCAGGAGATGAGCTTCGCGACTCGTGACCGCTACCGGCACGCCGTCGAGGAGTTGTCGAAGGGATCGGCCACCTCCGAGCTCGACGTTGCCAAGACCACACTCCGACTGGCCGGCGCCCAGCTCGTCGATCGTCGTCAGAGCGATCCCGGCTTCTACCTGCTTGGAGAGGGCAGGACGGTGCTCGAGGATCAGATCGGGTTCCGTCCCGGCGCCGGGCTGGTCCTCTCCCGATTCATCAGAAGGCACGCGGCCGCGGTGTACCTGGGCTCGATTGCCATCGTGATCGGTCTCACCCTGGCCGTGCCCCTCCTCATGACCGAGCGCTCGTGGACATTGCGATTGCTCCTCGCCGGTTTGGCCTTGATCCCGGCTTCGGACATAGCGGTGGTCCTGGTCAACAGGGCGATCGCGGCCCTGACCCACCCCGAGGAGCTGCCCTCTCTGGCGTTGCGCCAAGGGCCGACCGCGGGGTTGCGAACGCTGGTTGCGATCCCCGCCATGTTGTCGCGACGCGACCAGGTCGAAGAGCTTGTCGAGCGTCTCGAAGTCCACTACCTGGCCAACCCGGAAGGCGAGCTGCATTTTGCCCTGGTCAGCGACTGGCTTGACGCCGAAGGCCCCGAGCTGGCCGACGACACCGAGCTGCTGGCGGCGGCGGCCGACGGCGTGGCCAGGCTCAACAAGAGACATGGACCAGGGCCCAGCGGGATGGATCGGTTCCTGCTCTTCCATCGACGGCGGGTGTTCAATCCCGGTGAGGGCCGGCACATGGGATGGGAGCGCAAGCGGGGCAAGCTTCACGAGCTCAACCGTCTCCTGCGTGGGGCGGCCGACACCACGTTCCTTCCAACCGACCGCCTTCCCCCGGAACGGGTTCGCTACGTGATCGCCCTCGACGCCGACTCGCGGCTCCCGCCCGGGGCGGCCACCCGGCTGGTGGCGACGATCGCCCATCCCCTCAACCGGCCCCGGGTCGATGAACCGCTCGGACGGGTGGTGGAGGGCTATGGGATCCTCCAGCCTCGTGTCACGGCGTTTCTGAGAGCAGCCGGCATGAGCTTCTTTCAGCGTGTGTTCTTCCCGCCCACCGGGATCGACCCTTATGCGGCTGCCGTCAGCGACCTCTACCAGGACTTGTTCGGGGAGGGGTCCTATGCCGGCAAAGGGATCTATGAGATCGATTCCTTCGAGGCAGCGCTGGAGGGTCGAATCCCCGAGAACGCACTGCTCAGCCACGATCTCTTCGAGGGCAGCTTCGCCCGGGCGGGTCTGGTGAGCAACGTCGAGGTGTTCGAAGAGTTCCCGAGCCACTACGAGGTGGCGCTCTCCCGCCAGCACCGCTGGACCCGTGGCGACTGGCAGCTACTCCCATGGATCCTGGGAAGGCACGGGCCACTTCCTCCCGTGGCCCGCTTGAAGATGGTGGACAACCTCCGCCGCAGTCTCAGCGGGCCGGCCGCCCTCTTCACCTTGCTCGCCTCCTTCCTCCTGCCCGGGGTACCGGTCTGGCCTTGGACTGTGTTGATTCTCCTTGCGTTGGCCCTCCCCGGTCTGCTCCCCCTGATCGAGCGGATGATTCCACGGCGCACCAGCACCCCGGGGGCGGTACGGCTGAGGCGGTGGGGGACGGACGTTTGGCGGGCCCTGGGGCGAACCGTCCTTCAAGCGGCATTCCTCGTCCACCAGGCCTTGAGGATGACCGATGCCATAGTCGTGACGCTGTGGCGCCTGGCGTTCTCGCGTCGCGGGTTGCTCTCCTGGGTGACGGCCGAGGAAGCGGAGCGACAGTTCGGCCTCGTTCGGGTGGGCTTCATCCGGCGGATGTCACCGTCGATGGTGGTCGGGCTGGCGGGCACCACTGGCGCCGCCTTCGTCAAACCGGAGGCGCTGGTGCCGGCCCTGGCGTGGTCCGTGATGTGGGTGCTGGCTCCCATCATCGCCCAGCAGGTCAGCATTCCCCGCCCGATCAAGGTAACGGACCCGCCCACACCCGAGGAGCAGGAGGCGCTGCGACTGACGGCCCGACGCACCTGGCGCTATTTCGAGAGGTTCGTGACCGCCGACGAGAACTGGCTGCCACCGGACAACTTCCAAGAAGACCTGGAGCAGGTGGCGCACCGCACTTCCCCTACCAACGTCGGGCTCTACCTGCTGGCGGTGCTGTCGGCCCGGGAGTTCGGCTGGATCGGCATCGAAGAGACGGTGACCAGGCTCGAAGACACCGTCGCCACCCTCAATGGGCTCGAGCGATTCCAGGGTCACTTCCTCAACTGGTACCACACCACGTCCCGTGAGCCCCTGGCACCCCGATACGTGTCGACCGTGGACAGCGGCAACCTTGCCGGTCACCTGCTGGCGGTCTCCCAGGGCTGTGAACGTCTCCGCCGGCTCGCACCGGGCCCCGAGGTGGCGGCCGGGATAAGGGACGGTGCCCTGCTGATGCTGCAAGCGGCCCAACCCCTGGCCGTCACCGCCGACATCGAGGTGGTCTCTCCGCGCGAGCTCGACCGTGCCCTCGGCGAGTTCCTCGGCACGCTCCGCAGCCGGGGAGCCGCCGGGTCGGCGCGCCTGGCCGAGATCCTCGCCGAGGCAGAGACCGTGGCCGACATCGGCAGCACCCTTGCCACCAGGGAGGGAGCCGAGGAGCTGGCGGTCTGCGCCGACGCACTGCTGGCGACCGTGCGCGGCCATGTGAGTGACCACGAGACACTCGCCGACGAGGCCGGTCGGGAGCAGCTCTCCAACCGTCTGGCCGGCCTCGCCGAGAGGACTGCCCGCCTGGCGGCGGAGATGGACTTCTCGTTTCTCCTCAACCCCGACAACAAGCTTTTGGCAGTCGGCTACCGAGTCGGCGAGAACGCCCTCGATCAGAGTTACTATGACCTGCTCGCCTCGGAGGCCCGTTTGGCCAGCTTCGTGGGCATCGCCAAAGGTGACCTTCCCCCCAGCCACTGGTTCCGTCTCGGTCGGTCGATGACTCCGATGGGCGTCGAGGCGGCCCTGATCTCATGGTCGGGCTCGATGTTCGAATACCTGATGCCTCTGCTGGTGATGCGCTCCCCGCCCGAGTGCATCCTCGACACGACCTATCGGGCGGTCGTGCGGCGCCAGATCGAGTACGGGAACGAGCGCCAGATACCTTGGGGGATATCCGAGGCGGCCTATGCGGCTCGAGACATCCGCCTCGTCTATCAATACCGGGCATTTGGCGTCCCGGGGCTCGGTTTTGAGCGGGGTCTGAGCGAGGACCTGGTGGTGGCGCCATATGCGACGTTGCTGGCCACGATGGTCCAGCCGGGAGACGCGGTGGCGAACCTGAGCCGGCTCGACGGCCTGGGGGCAATGGGCGGATATGGCTACTACGAGGCGCTCGACTTCACGCCGTCTCGCCTGCCGGATAGCGGAGAGACGGTCGTGGTCCGGGCCTATATGGCTCATCACCAGGCGATGTCCCTGGTGGCCCTGGCCAACGTCATCTTTGCCGGGCTCTTCAGAGACCTGTTTCATTCCGACCCGTCGGTGCGGTCGGCCGAGCTGCTCTTGCATGAAAGGGTTCCCCGCGACGTGGAGGTGGCCCGTCCGCGTGCAGAGGAGGTCGCCGAGTCGGCCCATCCCGTCGAAGAGGCGAAGGGTGTGGTTCGCCGCATCTCGTCGCCGCACGGGCCGGTCCCGGTCACCCACGCCCTGTCCAACGGGGCTTTCAGCACGGTCATCACCGCCGCCGGTTCCGGTTACAGCCGGTGGCTGGGCCTGGCGGTCAACCGCTGGCGGGAAGACGCCACTCGCGACAACTTCGGCACCTATTTCTTCATCAGGGACGAATCGGGGCGGACCTGGTCGGCCGGCTACCAGCCGACCCTGGCCGAGCCCGACACGTATCAAGTGGCCTTGAGCGAGGACAAGGCCGAGATCTTCCGGCGCGATGGCAACCTCTCGACCAGGCTGACCGTGGTGGTGTCGGAGGAGGACGACGCCGAAGTCCGCCGGGTGAGCCTCACCAATAGGGGCACGGTGACCAGAGAGGTCGAGGTCACCTCGTACGCCGAGTTGGTCCTGGCATCCGCCCAAGCCGACGATGCTCACCCCGCCTTCTCGAATCTCTTCGTGCAGACCGAGGCGGTGGCCGGGCGGGACGCCCTTCTGGCCAGTCGCAGGCCACGCTCGGCCGAGGAGGAGACGGTGTGGGCGGGCCATGTCCTCGCGGTCACGGGCGAGGTGGTGGGTGGGGTCCAATACGAGACGGATCGAGCCCGGTTCCTCGGCCGGGGAAACCAGGTCCACCGCGCCGCCGCGGTCGATCGCCCGCTGTCGAACTCGGTGGGCAGGGTGCTGGATCCTGTTTTCAGTCTCCGGAGGAGGGTGCGGATCCAGCCCGGCGCCACCGCCCATCTCGACTTCGCCACCGTGGTGGCCCGCACCCGGACCGAGGTCCTCGACTTGGTCGACAAGTTCTCCGACCTTGCGGCCTTCGAGCGCTGCTTGACCCTGGCATGGACCCAGGCCCAGGTCCGGCTCAACCACCTGCGCATCGATCCTGACCAGGCCCAGGTCTTCCAACAGCTCGCCGGGACGTTGATCTTCCTCGACCCGGTGCTCCGGGCCCCGCCGGGCCCCGACGCCCTGGCCTCGGTCAGCAGGGAGGGTTTGTGGAGACACGGCATCTCCGGGGACTTTCCGATCGTCCTGGTCCGGATCGACCAACCCGAAGAACGCGGACTGGTCCGCGACCTGCTTCGGGCCCAGGAGTATTGGAGGATGAAGGGTCTGGTCGCCGATCTGGTGATCATCAACGAGAAGCCGGGCTCATATGCGCAGGATCTGAAGGAGGCAATCGACGAGCTGATCAGGGAGAGTGGCCACCTGTCGGGTCAGGAGCCCGATGGAGGGGTCTTCGTCCTCCACGGCCCGCTGCTGAGCATCGAGGATCGGACGACACTCCAGTCGGCGGCGCGGGCGGTGCTGCTCAGTCATCACGGGACCCTCGCCGATCAGCTGGCCCGTCGTCCCACCGAGGAGTCGGCCCCGACCACCCGCCCCAAGCCGGCTTCCGCCGACCAATCGGGCGGACCACAGGCGCGGCCGGATCGCGAGTTCCACAACGGTCTCGGTGGTTTCGCCTCCGACGGCACCGAATACGTGGTCGTGTTGGGAGAAGGCCAGTGGACCCCAGCCCCCTGGCTCAACGTCGTCGCCAACTCCCGCTTCGGGTTCTGTGTCTCGGAATCGGGTTCCGGTTACAGCTGGGCGGAGAACAGCCGGGAGAACCAGCTGACTCCGTGGTCCAACGACCCCGTCGCCGACCGCCCCGGCGAGGTTCTCTACGTCCGGGACGAGGAGAGCGGGGAGGTCTGGGGACCCACCGCCCTGCCGATCAGGGACGACGCCTCTGATTACCTGGCGCGTCATGGCCCTGGTTACTCCGAGTTCGAGTACACGTGCCGGGGGATCTCCCTCCACCTCCATCAGACCGTGCCGCTCGAGGATCCGGTCAAGATCTCCCGTCTGCGGTTGCGCAACCTGAGCGGTCGCCGTCGCCGCCTGTCGGTCACCGCCTATGTGGAGTGGGTGCTCGGCACCACCAGGTCCGTCTCGCCCATGCAGATCGTGACCGCACGCGACGAGAAGACAGGCGCCATGCTGGCCCGCAACCCCTGGAACGTCGACTTCGGGGATCGGGTGGCCTTCGCCGACCTCGGAGCCGGGGAGGTCATCGTCACCGGCGACCGTGCCGAGTTCCTGGGGAGGCACGGCAGCGTCGACGACCCGGCCGCATT
>DASWKM010000011.1:0-12508 GCA_036396635.1 Acidimicrobiia bacterium | reverse complement strand
GCTTCTACGGCCAGTGCCACATCCTCACCGAGACCGACCCGGCTCGCCGTGGGTCGTGGCTCGCCCTGGCAGAGTGGACCGGGTCTGCACTCGCGACCCTTCTCCACTTGCTGGGCATCGAGGTGCCCGACCGGATGTAGCAATGGGATTCACCGTGAGATCGGCGCGCTCCGAGGACATCGCCTCGATCGTCTCCTGGACCACCGACACCTTCGAGTGGGGTGACTACGTTCCGGAGCGCCTGCCCGGATGGTTGGAGTCGGACATCTCCGAGGTTCTTGTCTGTGTCGATGAAGAGGGCGACCCCAAAGCAATTGCCCACGTGACCATGCTGTCCGCCACAGAAGGCTGGATGGAAGGAGCGCGGGTTCACCCTGACTATCGCCGGTCCGGCATGGGCACAGCGCTGAATCGCGCGGGAGTCGCCTGGGCTAGGGAACAGGGGGCGCGGGTCGTCCGGCTGGCAACCGAGAGGGACAACGAAGCGGCCAACTCACAGGTGAAGAGGTTGGGATACCGCGCGGTGTCGAGTTGGATCCACGCCCAGCTCCCCATAGACGCCAGCCATCGCTGTGACGAGCGCTTCAAGCTGCGTAGGGCCCCGGGATCGGATGCCTCGGCGGCATGGCTGTTCTGGGCAGCCGGTGACCTCTCCCTATCCGGCAGGGAGCTGATAGCCATCGGTTGGCAGTGGAGGACCGCACGACCCGAGGACCTGACGGCGGCGGTGGCTGCGGGAAGCTTGCTCCAGTCGACCGCGGGCTGGGTCATCGTCGATCAACCCGCCGCCGACTGGCTGCGGACCGCCTGGGTGGCCACGACGCCCGACGACATCCTCGGCCTTCTCGACGGACTCTTGGACCATGCTGCCGAGCGTGGTGTGAAGCAGATGGATGTCAAGCTGCCCAATCTCCCGTGGACATTGGAAGCACTCACCCGGGCCGGAAGTGAGCCGCGTGAGGTGCTGGTCCACGCCCTGGCGGTGTAGGCGGCTCTTCTCGATGCAGGCTGACCTCTATGGAGGTCGTGCAACCTCAGGTTGAGTTTCTGGGTCTAGAGGATGACCATCGTCCCCACGGTCCACACCACGAACATGATCGGGATGTCGGCGGGGCGAGCCCAGGCGTAGGGATCAGGGGCCATGCGGGCCAGGAGTGAGAGAGGCACCCCGAGCAGTGGCATGACGGTCATGCCGGCCACGCTGACGGCTCGGATCCCTTCCACGCCTTTGACCACGGGGATGGGCACACCGTCGAGCGCCCCGGTGATCAGCTGATAGACGAGCAAGCCGAGGAGCCCGGCAACGAATACGGCGAGTGTCCGCCCGATCCCCATCTCCCATGGCTGAAAGCCGACCAGCTGGCGACCCCGCCCTAAAGGGCCCTCGGAGGCAACACCCAGGCAGAAGAGCCCGACGACGGCGAGGACGATCGCCGAGATCAAGGTGGCTCCGGTCGAGATTTCCTCGGTGATCGCGTCGACGATGCCGAAGCCTTCGAGCAGCACGGCGATGGAGAGCCCGACGAGAAGGCTTCCCAGGACCATCAGACCGACGTCGCCCATCGTCCCGATCGTCCCGTACCCGAGGATGGCATAACGCTTGACCAACCCAAGGGCGGAATGTGTGTCCGTCACGATTCGACCATAACGCTCAGACGAGCCCCTCGTCGGTCAACGAGCCGAGGTACCACTCGATCGGATGCCTGATCTCGTAGTCGAGCCCCAAGTGGCTTCGCAGCTGCATCTCACAACCCGGATTCGCCGTGGCCACTCTGGTCGTGCCGACCGCGCGAACCTGGTCCGCCTTCTGGGCTCCCAGCCGCTCGGACGCCTCGGGCTGTAGGACCGTGTAGAGCCCGGCGGCACCACAGCACAGACCGTCATCGTCTACCTCCACGACGCTGTATCCAGCCGCTTCGAGGATCAGCCTCGGCTCTCGGATCACCCTCTGCGCATGACGTAGATGACAAGGGTCCTGAATCGCGATGTCACCTTTGCTGGTGGCCGACCGGGGCAGCCGCCCGGCCTCTATCGCCCGAGCGACCGCCACGGTGACGTCCAACGTCTCGGGGGAATGACCAGGCCACCGGTAACCGGCCAGATGGGCCGAGCAGCCGGCGGCAGTCGCGATGAGCTGGTCGAGTCCACCGAAAACGTCGAGATTTCGTGCCTGATACCTCGCGGCCGCGCCGGCTTTGCCGTCATGCGCGGCCAGGGCGCCGCAACAGGTCTGGCGTTCCGGCACCACCACCCGATACCCGGCCATGCCCAGCAGCTGCACCGCCGCCCGGTTCACCGGCCGGAACCACTCATCTTGGACGCATCCGGCCAGCAGACCGATGATCCCGATATCACCCGGGCCTACAACCTCGCCGACGACCGAGTCGCCTCGATCGCGCAAAGCGCGCAGACCGTTGCTGACCCGCCGATACTTCTTGGGGGCGAGGCCCAGGAGACCAAAGGTCTGAGCCATCGACACGCCAAAGCCGGCCAGACGCATCAATCTCCTCGATCCCAGGGCGGTGCCCACGGCCCAGCGCCGTTGACGCTCCCGACCCGGCAGCTGGGCAGCGATCTCGGCCCTGGTGCCCTCCAAGGCCCGCCCGTATGGAACCAGGCCGGGACACACCGGCTCACAGGCACGACACCCGAGACAGAAGTCGATAATCGATGCAAACGCCTCGTCGACTTCGACCACGCCGGCGCTGACCGCGGACATGGCTTGGAGACGACCACGTGGCGACGCCGTCTCCCGTCCGGTCAGGCGGAATGTGGGGCACACGGGGAGGCAAAGCCCGCACTGAACACATGCGTTCAGCTCGTCGGTCGTCGGGTGGTGCTCGGTGACCCAGCCCATCACAGGCCTCCGGGGAGACGCCCCGGGTTGATGACACGCCCGGGGTCGAACTCGGCGATGAGGCGGCGCTGGATGTCGAGCCCCGGAGGGAGGAGTGACCCCCACGGGTCGAACACGTCGGGTATGCCTTTGGTCACCACCAGATGGCCGCCCACCGATTCGGCCCAAGACCTCAGGTCCTTGGCTCCGAGGGGAGTCGCGGACGCGGCGCGCACATCACCAACACCATGAATAGCCAGGTAGCGCCACTGACCGGGGAGACGGGATACCGCAGCCCCGGTCAACGCCGGCGGGACGCGTAGGGACCACCGCCAGGAGCCCTCTGGATCCTCGGGCCAATCGAGGTCGGGCGTCGCATCACCGTTCAGCCGGCTCATCAGCGACTCCACCTCTCGCTCGGTGCCCCAGACATACACCTTCTTCTGGCCGTTGTCGTCGAGCACTGCCAACGGCCTGGCGATGACATCGGCCATCTCCAGATCGTCTATCACCACCGTGGCGGCAGCCGGTGGGGTGGGCCAGAGCTTGACGCAAACCGACACAATCACACCAAGCGCGCCAAATGCACCCACCGCCAGCCGATGCAGGTCGTACCCGGTGACGTTCTTGACCACCCGGCCACCACTCCGGATGAGCCTCCCGTCACCTGTGATCATCGTCACCTCCAGCACCCGCTCCCGGACTCCATAGAGTCGGGCCCGGCGCAAAGGGGAGGCGCCCGCCGCGATGGCGCCACCGATGGTCCCGGGCCCGGGCCGCTCCGACATCACGAGACTCTGGTTGCGCTGGGAGAGCTCCGCCTCCACAGCCGCGATCGGGGCCCCGGCCCCGACCACGATGGTCAGGTCGTCCGGCTCCCAGACTTCGATCTGGCTCATGCGCTCCATCGACATCACCAGGTCGGGTTGCGGCGGGCTGCCGTACCCCGAGTGGGTGCCTCCACCCCACACCTGGACGACGAGGCCATGCTCTGTGGCATACCTGAGCGCGGCGGCGAAATCCTTGGTCGTCTTGGGGGCGATGCTCAACCCGCTCTCCGGGCCACCCTCTATTTCGACTTCGAGCCAGGCAATGTGACGTGGGTAGGTCACACCCAGACGCCCTCAGGCAACTCACGTCTGATCCCACCGAAGTCGAAGCATCTGGACCCTTCGGGCAGGACCTTGCTCGGGTTGAAGACACCGGCCGGATCGAAGACCTCCTTCAGCCTGGCCTGAGCGTCGAGATCCAAGTCGGAGAAGTTCGCCCTCATGAGGTCCCGTTTCTCCAGTCCGATTCCATGCTCGCCGGAGAGAGCACCACCGACCTGCAGGCACAGGGCCACGATCTCGTTCCCGGCCCGATGAACCACCTCGTTGAGCACGGGATCGCTCGCGTCGAAGGCGATCAGCGGATGAAGATTGCCGTCACCCGCATGGAAGACGTTTGCCATGATCAGGTCGTGGCGTTCGGCGATCTCGTACAGGCCCTTCATCGTCTCGACGAGCCGGGTCCTGGGGACCACCGCATCGTGGAGGTAGTAGTCGGGAGCCAGTTGAGCGATCGAGCCAAAGGCCGACTTGCGGCCACGCCACAACAGGGCGCGGTGCTCCTCGGTCTCGGCTATCTCGACGTTTCTGGCTGCATTTCGCACGGCGAGGTCGGCAATGAGCTGGGCTTGCGACGTCACTCCTTCGGTCTCACCGACCACCTCGGCCAGGAGCACGGCGGCGGCGTCGGTGGGAAGCCCGGCGTGCAGCCAATTCTCCACCGTCTCGACCATGCGTTGGTCCATGAGCTCGAGCGCGGCGGGGACGAGACCGGCAGCGATGATGTCGGACACGGTGCGAGCGGCGGTCTCGACGCTGGGAAAGTCCATCAGAAGGGTCCTGACGTCCGGGTCTGATGGAAGGAGGCGAACCAGCACCCTGGTGACGATGCCCAGGGTTCCCTCCGAACCCACGATCAGGCCTTTGAGATCGAGCCCGGGCGGATCGGGTGCCTCCCCGCCGAGGGTCACGATCTCGCCACCGGCGAGCACGACCTCCATGCCGAAGACGTGACTGGTGGTGCTTCCTTCGGACAGACAGTGTGGCCCGCCCGAGTTGTTGGCCACATTGCCCCCGATCGTGCAGGCGGACTGCGAGGAAGGGTCAGGGGCGAAGTAGAGGCCGAATGCCGAAGCCTTCTTGGTGAGGTCGAGGTTGATGACACCGGCGCCCACCCAGGCGGTCCGATTGTCGGGGTCGATCTCGATCTCCTGGAGGGCGGTCGTGACGACAACGATGCCCCCCTCGGTGGGACTGGCCCCGGCGGCAAGACCTGTCCCCGCCCCGCGGGCCACGATCGGGACTCCATGGCGCTCTGCGATTCTCACCACCTCGGCCACCTCGACCACGCTGTCGGGGAAGACGACACACACGGGTCTTCCCCTGATCAGCGACGCATCCTTCGAGAACAGATACAGCTCCACGGGCTCCGTGAGCACATCTTCGGCCCCAAGAACCGCTCGTAGGTCCGCGACCAAGGTCATGGATTCAGGCTACCCCGGCGCCCCCCAACCCCCGCCACTGGGAGTGAGCACCAGAAGCCGGTCTCCGGGTGAGACCTCCACTGTGACCTTCCCGGGCAGCCGCTCACGCTCGCCGGTGCGGTGAATGAGCCAGTCCTCGCCGACCGCCCCAGGTTCACCCCCGGCCAGACCCCACGGAGCGTTACGGCGACGCTCCCCCATCAGTGAGAGGATCGCCCGGGAGTGAAACTCCATCTCACGTCGGATGCCGTCGCCACCCCTGAAGCGCCCGAGGCCTCCGCTCCCTCTACGCAGCGTGTAAGCGGTGATCCGAAACGGGTAGTGGGTGTGAAGCGACTCGATCGGTGTGTTCTGGGTGTTGGTCATGCCGGTGTGGATCCCTGATTGACCGTCGCGGTACGGTCTGGCCCCCTGACCCCCTGCGACCGTCTCGTAGTAGGAGAAGTCGTCGTTGCCGATCAGGACGTTGTTCATGGTCCCTTGGGAGGCCGCGGGGACACGGTCCGGGGCGGCCTTGGCCAGAGCCCCCAACAAGACGTCGGCGATCCTCTGGCTGGTCTCGACATTTCCCGCCGCCACCGCGGCGGGAGCATTGGCGTTGACGACAGTGCCTGCGGGGGCGATGAGGGAAAGAGGCCGATAACACCCCCCGTTGGCCGGGATCGTCGGGTCGGTGGCCACCCGGACTGCGTAGTAGAGGCAGGAGCGGGTCACCGCCTCCACTGCGTTGAAGTTTGCTTCGACCTGGGGGTCCGAGCCGGTGAAGTCGGCGGTGAGCCCGCCACCGTCGACAGTGACCGCAACCCTGATGGCCACATCGTGGTAACCGTGCTCCATGAAGTCCACGAACTCAAAGGCCCCATCGGGCAGCTCGGAGAGGGCTGCGGTCATCCTTCGCTCGCCGTAATCGAGCAGGGCAGCCGCAACCTCGTCGAATCGGCTCAACCCCTCTTTGTCGATCAGCTCGGTGAGGCGGATCACCGCCACGCCGTTGGCACCCATCTGCGCGTCGAGGTCCCCTCGTCTCTCCCACGGCGTCCGCGAGGCGCTGACGAAGGGCTGAAGGAACTCGTCGGACCAGACCCCATCCCGGACCGCGACCATCGGCGAGACGATGTGCCCTTCCTGGTCGAGTCGGACCGCATGCGCCGGCATCGATCCCGGCGCCTCCCCACCGACATCCGAATGGTGGGCCCGGTTGGCAACCCAGGCGACATGACGACCCGATGCGAACACCGGGGCGACGACGGTCAGGTCATTGAGATGGGTTCCTCCCTGGTAGGGGTCATTCACTGCGTACTGCACACCGGGGACCGGCTCGAAGCGGTCGAGACACGCTTGAACCGAAGCGGGCATCGAGCCGAGGTGGACCGGGATGTGCTCCGCCTGGGCGAGCATCTCCCCGTCAGACGTGAAGACTGCGGCAGAGCAGTCGGCCCGCTCCTTGATGTTGGGAGAGAGGGAGGTCCGTCGCAGCACGACACCCATCTCGTCTGCGATGGCGGCGAAACGATTCCTCGCCACCTCGAGGGTGATTGGATCGATCAAGGTCCCACCAAGTCGACGATGTGCCTCGTCGCCTCTCGATAGCTGAGCCCGGATAGCCGGCCACGATGTGTGTTGACGAAAGCGGCAACGGCGTTGGGGTCGGTCCTGGCATAGTCGCGGAGAGCCCAGCCGATCGCCTTGCGGATGAAGAACTCGGTCTCATGTGCCCGCATTGCGCAGAAGCGAAAGAGTCGTTCGGCGTCGGTGCGTCCCTTCGCTCCCACCTGGCAGATGATGGCGGCGCGACGCAACCACATGTCCCCATCGCCGATCCAGTCGTCCACGACCGGCCAGGTCTCATCGGGGTACTCGAGCACCAGCTTCCGGATCATGTGGGTCGCGGTCTCGTCGACGAGGTCCCACCACGCCCCCTCGACGATGAATCGCTCGAAGATCGGGAGCGACTCGGGGACGATGAACCGCCCGAACCCTGCTGCGACCCCTTGCGCCAGGTACTTCTCCTCTCGATGTGGCATGGCCCAGAGCCCGAGTACGAGGTCCTCGTACTCGTCACGGTCGGCCGGGGCGAAGTCCTCCATCAGCCGCCGTAGAATCGTGCTCCTGGCCGGTTTCTGCACCCCGTAGAAGGGCATCTCGGTCTTCATGTAGGCAGCCATCCGCAACGCCTTCTCCTCGTTTGCCTCCACGGCAAGCGCCCTGCCGATATATGCCCTGGCCGCCCTGGTTCGCTCTCTCACACGAGTATCTCCATGGTCCCGTCGTCGAGAACGGTGAGACGGTCACCCACCTCGATCAGGGTCGCCGAGTTATCCTCGACGATCACCGCCGGTCCCTCGATGGAATACCCGGCGGGAAGCGTCTCGCGGCGCCAGGCCTCGCCCGACTTGACCGGCTCACGCCCGATCTCGATCCTCGGGATGTCACCCCAGGACACCGGTGGCGTCCCCGTGGCCGTGGCTCTCAGGTTCACCAGCTCGATCGGCTCGCCGCTTCGGGCGAAGCTGTAACGCTCGGCGTGCATATGCTCGAAGCGGGCGCCGATCTCGTCCCAGGAACCGTCCGCGTCGACCTCCAGCTCGTGGGACTGACCGACATACCTCACATCCGCACCGACGGTCACCGAGACCGGGTCAGCGGCGAACATCTCACTGAACCGGCTCATGGCATCGTCACGCATCTCCTGTCTAGCCGGTCCCAAGTGAGGGTCCCCGACCGCCAGCATGACCGTCCTGGCCGAGTCGGCGCGCGGGGTGGCCATCAGCAGGCCCAGCGCAGAAAACACCCCCGAGTGAGGTGGAATCAGGACCTTGAGGATGCCCAGACGACGGGCGAGCCGGGCAGCGTGCAGACCGCCGGCACCACCAAAAGCCACCAGGACAGACTCCCTGGGATCGGCACCCTCTTCGACCGATACCGAGCGGAGGGCGCGCTCCATATGTGCGTCGACCACCTCGAGAACACCTGCCACAGTCGCTTCGACACTCAACCCAAGCCGCTCCGCCAGGGAGCGAGCGGTCGTCTCGGCTGCCGCCACGTCCAACTCGAGTCGTCCGGCGAGCGCCAGATCGGCAGGCAGATGGCGGGCGAGGACGTTGGCGTCGGTCACGGTGAGCTCGGTGCCCCCTTTGCCGTATACGGCCGGCCCGGGCATCGCGCCCGCAGACCGTGGCCCGACCCGGAGAGCTCCGCCGTCATCGATCCAGGCCACACTTCCGCCGCCTGCCCCGATGGTGCGAATCGGGATCGACGGGACCCGATTGACCCGGCCGGCAACCCGGTGACCGGTTCCCACGGAGGGCACACCCCCCGTGATCCGGCACACGTCGGTCGAGGTCCCACCCATGTCGAAGGAGATCACGGACTCATAGCCGTGCCCTTCCCCAACGGCGGCGGCGGCCACCACGCCCGCAGCCGGGCCCGACAGGACGAGGCGGCCCGCCACTCTGGCGGCGTCCTGGAAAGGCACCAGCCCTCCGGATGAGGTCATCACCAGACGGCTGGTCATGCTCAGCCGCTCGTCCAGGACAGCGAGATAGTCGGCCACCGATGGTGTCAGGTAGGCAGACAGGACCGTCGTGGCCAGCCGCTCATACTCCCTGAACTCTGGTGAGACGATCGATGAGAGAACATGCGGCTTGGACAGCCTTCCGGCAATCTCGGTCTCACGCGCCGGATCCAGGTAGGAGTCGATGAGAACGACCGCCACCAGGTCCACGTCCCCCAACTCTGCCGGGTCGGACACCCTGTCCTCCCGCGCCACCAGGGGGGTCGGTCGGTCGGCACCCGAGTCGTAGAGGGACGGCCGATCCTGACGGGCAATCTCGATGACGTCCTCGTACCCGGGATCGGTGACCAACCCCACCCGTGCACCACGCTCCTCGAGAAGGGTGTTGGTCGCCGCGGTCGTGCCATGAAGGAACACGTCAGCTGGCTCACCCGCAATGGACTCCGCGACCGCATCGGCCTGGTTCACCGTCGTCGGCACCTTTTTGGACACAACGCTGCCCTCGTCGGCGATGACGATGTCTGTGAATGTCCCCCCCACGTCGACACCGATGATCTTTGGCACCGGTTAGCCTCGCCCGCCCATGGCCATCCTCATCGAGCAGACCCCGAACCCCAACGCCAAGAAGTTCTCGGTGGGCGTCCCGGTCGGGGGCCCGGGCACATATGTGAGAGGCTCTGAGCCCGAAGAGGCGTATCTTGCCGGCGTGCTGGGCATCGAGGGGGTGGCGAGTGTTTTCTTCACGGCAGACTTCGTCACCATCTCCAAGACTCCGCACGGTTCGTGGGACGTGATCGTCCCACAGGCGACGGCGATCCTAGAGAGCCACTTTCCCGAATGAATCAGGGGAACAGGACCGTGACCGGCCGGGTCACGCCGTCTGAGCCCGCAATCATCACCACGACCTGCCACCGTCCGTCTTCGAGCTGAGCGCCACCGACAACCTGGCCGTGTGATTCCTCGAGCTGAAACCGGACGTCGTCGGGCAAGGGGCTCAGGACCATCGGAGCCGATGTGGCCGCCGGCATCGCAGCAACCACTGGAGGCGCCAGAACGCTGACCCCGCCATCCTCACCGACGCCGACAGAAACAGTCGCTACGCGTGGCGCCAGGCGGGTGAACCCGCCATCGGGGCTGGACACGAGGGACCGCACCAGGACCTCCACATCGAACGAGGTCGGGCCGCTGTGGACGACGGACTGGGCACGTGCCCAGTCGACAAAGACCTGAGTCCCCTCGGGCGCTTCGGGCAGGGGAACGCCCTGGGGGAGCATCGAGCTCAACACCGTGGCCGACTCCTCGGAGCCGTCCACCGAGAAATACTCGATCACAAACCACTCGGCGTATGCGGCCGCCTGGTCAGCCAGCCGCTCGGGGTCCACTGCGAAGAGGTCCGCCTCGGCCATCACGATCGGGCTCACCAGCGTCGACGGCGTGAGCGGTGTCGGGGCAGTGGCGGCGACGGGGGCCGTGGAGGCGGGTGGCTCAGAAGCCGGAGGTCCTGGCACAGGTTGGTTCTTCATGAACGAATACGCCAGCGCACCCAGCGTGACTGCCCCCGCAAGCGCATAGACCAACCACTGCCGGTCATTGCTCTTTCTCTCCAGCGTCTCCCAAGGGATCCGCTCGTATACCTCGTCTCGGTCCGGTTCCATGTCTCGAACGTATGAGAGCGCGCCCGTCGCTTCAAGAGGGTTGTCCCAGGGCCTGATCCTGGGAACTGACAGGCGCCTCGCTAACGTCTCATGTGAAATGGCCATGAACCCCGACCCGAAACCGGGCCGCTGGATTCTCCCCTTGGTGATCCTGGGGATGATCGCGTTCACCTACTTCTTCGTGCGCGAGATCGACGAGGCGTCCACCGACACCACCCTCGTCGCCGGTCCCGGCACCACCACGACCACTCTGGGATCGAGCTCCACCACGACCACTCTCGCCCAGAGCAATCTCGATCCGGCCGTGCAGGCCTACCTCGATGAGATCGCCGCGATCAACGCCGACCTTCAGCTGCAGCGAACCGAGATCGTCACAGTGAACTCCGCCTTCAATGAGGACCCACGCGGAATCGAGTTCTCGGAGGCCGAGACGAGATTCGAGGCTGTCGTCACCGCGACCCAGGCCCTGGCGGACACTTTGCGTGCCCTAACCCCGCCAGTTGGCCTCGAGCCGAATCACACCACCCTGCAGACCGCACTCGATCAAGCTGCAGCAACCGCAGGCGAGGCTTTGGAAGGCCTCCGCTCGACCGACACCGGCGAGCGGCGCAATGCCGCCGTGGACGCCTATGTCACCGCAGCCACGGATTACGACACCGAGGTCACTAACACCAACAACGCCGCTCTCGCCAACGCATGATGAGTATCAGGTACCAAGGCCGGGATAGTCGCTGACCCGGCACCCGGTACCCAATACCGAAGGTGGGATGGTGCTGCCGCTGCATCCACGTTCGCCTGGTGGTACGTCACTAGATGTCGTAGTAGTGAACATCGTGAGCCCGGCGTTTTCGCGTCGTTGCCCGAAACTCCCTTCTACCTGGACCAATGCACTGGTGACCTCTTCGGTTCTGTCACGTCACTTGGCGCTGATTTCCGTGCTCTCGCGGAATCTCCGCGGAACGCGGGCTGTGTAAAGGCCGAGTTCTGCAGATAGATGGACCTCTTGGCTTGGTGGCTGACGGTCGCTGCTCGGGCTTCATCAGCCATGTTTCGGCCGCTCTCCGCCTGATGAACCGCCACACGCAAGACGACGATTAACAGATTTCTGGACTAGCGCATATTGCCTGCGGTCTCAATAGGTCGACGCATCACCCCTTCGGCGAGAGTTGTTGCTCTCTGTCGAGGAGGTTGTTGTGCGGAGGTTTACCGAAGCCGAGAAGGCGCTGATCTGGGATCGTCGTAGCCAGGGAGTGGCGATGCGGGCGGTGGCTCGTGAGTTGGGTCGATCCCCTGGGTCCGTTAGGTGGATGGTTGAGGATCATGGTGGGGTCCGGCCCCCACCCCGCATCCGTTCGTCACGTCATCTCTCGCTGGTGGAGCGGGAGGAGATTTCTCGTGGTATGGCTGCTGGGGAGTCGTTGCGGTCAATTGGTGTCCGGCTGGGCCGATCGGCTTCGACGGTGAGCAGGGAGGTGGCCCGCCATGGTGGACAGTTCCGGTATCGAGCCCATCGTGCTGATCAGGCTGCATGGGATCGGGCCCGGAGACCGAAGGTCTGCAAGCTGACAGCCAACCTCGAGCTGCGTCGCCTGGTGGAAGAGAGGCTGGCGCTGTGGTGGTCGCCTCAGCAGATCTCAGGATGGTTGAAAGAGACATACCCTTCTGAACCGGAGATGTGGGTGTCCCACGAAACGATCTACCTGTCGCTGTTCGTCCAAGGCCGGGGAGCGTTGAAACACGAGCTATCTCAATGTTTGCGGACGCACCGGGCGATCCGCCGGCCCACCCGAAAACGAGCTCCCACCGGCAAAGGCCAGATCCGAGAGCCAGTGATGATCTCCCAGCGGCCCGCGGAAGCAGACGACCGTGCTGTTCCCGGCCATTGGGAAGGTGACCTGTTGATGGGCCGGCGGATGACCGCCATCGGCACCCTGGTGGAACGGTGGTCGAGGTATGTGATGTTGTTCCGT
>DASWKM010000010.1:0-25767 GCA_036396635.1 Acidimicrobiia bacterium | reverse complement strand
GTTGCCGACGCGACACGCCGGATGGCGGAACGAACCCGGGGATGGGCCGACGAGGTCACTGGTGCCCGGACACGGCGCCAGGTGAAGCGAATCACTGCGGTGATCGGAATCGGCCTCCTCGCCACCTACCTCCTTTTCCTGCTGCGCCGAAACGGAGACTGATAGTCATCCGTGCCACAACGCCTCATCATTGGCGAATGAGTCTCTGACGTTGCCACCCGGGAAGCCGGGTCACCGTTGTCAAGACCTGCGCGAGGGAACGTCGGGCTCGACCCCGATCTCGGTCGCTTTCACCGCCACCCAGATTCCGGCACCGATGGCCAGACCAAGATCCGCGGTGGCGTCTCGGGTGATCTCGATGGTGAGGACCAGCGGAGAGCCGGTGCGGAGCCGGACCCGGTCCCCAAGGGGCTCGATGAGCTCGACGGTTGTGGGCCAGCTGTTGCGCGGGCTTCCCGTCGGCTCGGAGTGGTGGACGGAGATGGCGGTGGGGCGAATCGTGACCAGCACCGCCCCCGCGACGCCCCGATCGGCAATATGGAGAGAGTGGCCCCCAATGTCGACCTGTCCATCTGATGCGGTGCCGGTGTACAGGTTCGATCCGGCGAGATCGGCGGCATACCGGGTTCGCGGTCGTAGTCGTATCTCGTCGGCAGTGCCCCTCTGAGTGACGGTGCCCTGTTCGATGACGTGGATCTCATCGGCGAGGAGGAAGGCCTCGATGGGATCATGGGTGATGAGCAGACGAGGTCCCCTGAAACCCTCGAGATGCTCGGCCAGGGTCCTGCGAAGCTGGGCGCGGGTGGTGACGTCGAGCGCAGCCAGAGGCTCGTCGAGGAGGAGGATGTCCGGATCTGTGATCAGGGCACGAGCCAACGCAGCTCGCTGCGCCTCCCCACCAGACAGGTCTCGGGGTTTGCTCTTCTCCAGACCGTTGAGCCCCAACCGCCTCATCCATTGTCGGGCCCCATCGAAAGCCTCGTCGCGGCCCACTCTGCGGCTGCGCAGGCCAAAGGCAATGTTCTCGATCAGGTTGAGGTGAGGAAACAGGAGATAATCCTGAAAGACCAGCCCGACTCGTCTGGACTCGGCCGGGACGAACAGAGCCTGCTCAGGGTCGTCGAGGACGACGCCGGCCAATTCGATGCGTCCCATGTCCAAGGGGAGGAGACCGGCAATCGCCGCCACCGCGGTGGACTTTCCCGCTCCGTTGGGCCCGAGCAGCGCCACGGTCCGCCCCGGCGGTATCGACACCTCGAAGTCGAGCTCGAAGCTCTCAGACCTTCGAACGACGACGCTGGCGTAAAGCCCGTCCTCTGTCACAACACCCTCCACCAACGGTCGCGCAATGCGATCAGGACCGTCAGGGACACCACAACCATCAACAGGCTGATTGCGACCGCAGCCTCCCTCTCGCTCTCCAAGGCCACGAAGACCGCCAGCGGCAACGTCTGTGTCTTGCCTTGAAGGTTGCCGGCGAAGGTGATCGTGGCGCCGAACTCGCCGAAGGCGCGCGCCCAGGTGAGCACGAGACCTGCCACGAGCGACGGCCCGATCATCGGCAACGTCACTCGCCGCATGACCGTCCAGCGACGAGCCCCCAGCGTGGCGGCGGCGCCCTCATAGCGTTGGTCAAGGCTGCGCAGCGCCCCCTCGACCGTGATCACCAGGAAGGGCATGGCAACGAACGTGGTGGCCACCACGACCCCCCATGTGGAGAAGGGAAGCAGCAAGCCTGTCGCTTCGTACAAGGGCTCCCCCACCGCGCCACGGCGGCCGAGGGCGAACAACAATGCGGCACCCCCGACGACCGGCGGCAGCACCAGGGGAAGAGTCACGAGCCCGCGCACCACCGCTCGTCCCGGGAACTCGACACGGGCCAGCAACCAGGCCAGAGGCACCCCTGCCACCAGGGCAATCCCGGTCGCCGTGACCGATGAGACCAGCGAGAGCCGCAGTGCATCTGTGACAACGTCGCGGCCGAGAAGCTCGGGCAGGTCGGACCAAGGAGTTCTTGCCAGGAGCCCGACGAATGGCACGACGAATAGGGCCAGTCCCACGCAGCCCAAGGCCACCAGGAGCAGCGAGGGCCGGCCGATCACATTCCTTCGACGGCGGGGGCGGGAGGTCAACGTGGGACGAAACCGTACTGGCCGAGGATCGCCTGGCCTTCGCCAGAGAGCAGGAAGGAGACAAATACGACGGCTGCATCGGCGTTGGGGGCATTGGCGAGAACGGCGATCCAATACTCGGCCGGAGCGTTGAGCTCCTCGGAGATGACGACGCCATCCACTCTCCCACTCGACGAGAGCACGTCGGTGACGTAGGTGATGCCGGCGTCCAACTCGCCGGCCTCGACCCTGGTGAGGAGCGCCCGCACATCCGGCTCGTTGGTGTCGATGACCGGGGTCACCCCCGCCATGCGCAACGCCTGCCGTGCCAGCTCACCGCACGGGACCTCCTCGGCGCAGAGGCCGATCAACAGATCTTCTCTCCCGAAGTCTCCGAGACCGGTGACCTTCGCCGGGTTACCTGCCGGCACCGCGATCTGAAGGTTGTTGTGCGCGAACACCTCTGGCTTGCCGAAGACCTCGCCGGCATCCACAACTCGATCCATGTTCGACCGGTCGGCCGACACAAACACATCCACCGGCGCACCCTCCAGAACCTGCTCGCGCAACGCCGTTGTGGCCCCCAGATTGAGGATCACGTCGACGGTTGGATGAGCCTCTTCGAAGGCCGCTTCGATCTCGACGAATGCATCGGTGAGCGACGCCGCCGCCGACACCAGGAGATCGTGATTGTCCCCACCATCGGCGGAGCACCCCACAGATGCGAGCACGATAAGGGTCAGAGCCGTAGCAGTGACCTGGTGGGGTCCAATGACCATCGCGGGAGTCTATGAAGACCCCTCGGCGACGAAATGGCCAGATTTAGACGATCACCTGATCGGCTACGGCGATCGTCGGCTCCATATCGATCACTGAAGAAACCGAACGACTGATCAGACAGACGGTCTTCGCCTTCTCCAAGAGACGGATCGCCTTGTCGACCTCGTGCTCGTCCTTGATCAACACGTGCGGTCTCAATGTCACGCTCTCGATCCTGTAGAGGCGATCGTCACCGCGTTGCAGACGGCCGGTGGAGTCGTCGTCGTACCCCAGGATCTCGAGGCCGGCGATCTCCGCAATCACGCGAAAGGTCGTCATGAGACACGATGAGATCGACGCCACGAAGAGATGCTCCGGGCTCCAGGTCTGCCCCGGGCCGCCGAACTCGGGCGGAGATGCCACCTCGAGGGTGGGGATGTGGTCTTCCGCCGAATCGAGGGCACCCGTCTTGGCCCCGGTACCGGTTAAGTGAATCTGGTAGTCGTGAGAATCGATCATCTAACGGCCCTTTCTGCCAGGAACATGAGTACCGGGGCAACCGGGGCGTGTCATCGGCTGTTTGCCCTGTTCGCAGGGGGCCATTGGTCACTGATGTGCGATGGGGACGCAAGGCGACGCCGGCGCCCCGCGGCGATGTGAGACCTCGTTGTCAGCCGACACCGTGTCGGTATCGATTCGACTTGGTGTCGGGGCGGGCGACCGTTTCACTCGCCCGACATGCGCTCATGGACGGCGGCTTGTCGACCAACCTGATCCACTACCTGCCGGTGGTCACCACCGTGGTGGCTGCTGTCTTCTTCCGCGTGTTGTGGCAGCACCGGCAGCGAAATCCCTCTGCCCGGTACGTCTTGTGGTGGATGATCGGGGTCGGTCTCTATGGCGTGGGGACGCTCACCGAGGCGTTGACGACCATATTCGGCTGGCAGGAGCTCGTCTTCCGCACCTGGTACGTCGCCGGTGCCCTCCTCGGGGGTGCCCCACTCGCCCAAGGCACGGTCTATTTGTTGCTCTCCCGACGAACCGCGGATCGACTCGCCACCGCGCTCGTCACCTACATTGCAGTCGCCTCGGCATTCGTGGTCTCCACGCCGATTGTGAACGACCTGGTAGAGCCCAACCGGCTTTCCGGGGAGGTCATGGCCTGGCAATGGGTGAGGCTGTTGTCACCTCTGGTCAATCTGTACGCCGTGATCTTTCTCATCGGCGGCGCGATTTGGTCGGCGTGGAGGTATTGGCGCCGCGGGGACGCGTCGTCCCGGGTCTTGGGCAACGTCTTGATCGCCGTCGGGGCGATTCTCCCGGGTGTGGGAGGCTCGTTCGCCCGGGCAGGAGTCATCGAAGTCCTCTACGTCACGGAACTGATCGGGCTCGCCCTGATCTGGGCCGGGTATCGCATCATCGTGGGCGATCGGGTCATCTCGATCCACGGTGCGCAGCGAGACGCATCGCTCCAATCGACAACGGAAACAACCTGAGGTACGAAATGAAGACCAGAACCCTGCTGATGCTCGCCTTTGCCACAACCCTTGCTGTCACCGCTTGCGGCGATGACAGCGAAGGCACCGCCTCGACCTCGACGACGACCGCCGAGACGACAACGACTGCTGGACCGCCGACCACAGCCCCCGACTCGACGACAACGTCAATGGAAGATCGGGTGTTTGTGGGTGGCGATGGTGTCGAGACCACCATCAGCGACATCTCCCGGATCGTCTCCCTGAACGGGGACATCACCGAGGTCATCTTCGAGCTCGGGCTCGGTGACAACGTGGTGGGAGTCGACGTCACCACGACCTATCCGCCGGAGGCGGCAGCCCTGAACGACCAGGGAAAGACGGTCGGCTTCGCCCAGCAACTGACGGCCGAAGCGGTGCTGCGGTTAGAGCCGACGCTGGTGATCGGGGACCAGCAAGTGGCGCCGCCGGAGGCCATCGACCAGCTGCGGGATGCCGGGATCCCGGTGGTGATACTCGAGACCCAGACGACGCTCGACGGTGTCGAAACCAAGATCGGTCAGCTCGCCGAGATCCTCGGAGTGCCCGAGAATGGGGCGACCCTGGCCGAGCGCGTCATGGGAGAGATTGATGTGGCACGTGACCTCGCCGCCACCGACGATTCCGATCCGCGAGTGGCATTCGTGTACGTGCGCGGCCCCCAGGTCGTCTTCCTCTTCGGGGCCGGTATGCCCACCCAGGCGATGATCGAGGGCGCCGGGGCAATCGATGCCGGGGTGGAAGCGGGTGTGTTTGGACCGGCCCCCCTCACACCCGAGGCGCTCGTGGCAGCGGCCCCAGATGTGATCGTCTTGCCCGAGGCGGGTCTCGGGGCCCTGGGAGGCATCGAGGCCTTCCTGGCCCTCCCGGGAGTCTCCGACACACCGGCCGCCCAGAATGAGGCATTCCTCACCTACGACGAGGCTTACTTCTTCAATCTCGGCCCGCGTGCGGGGCAGGCATTGGACGAGTTCGTCCAGGACCTGTACCCGGACATCACCGGTTGACCCGGATCGCCCGCGTCGAAGGCGTCGGCGCCGACCCGTACGCGGGTCGGCGCCGTTGGTTGACAGCAGTTGTCGTACCGCTGCTGGTGTTGGCCGGCTGGGGTGGCTTGTCGCTCGGGGCGGTCCCGGTCCCTGTTGCGGAGGTCCTTGGGGTCCTCTCCCGCAAGATCGGGATTGGCTGGTTCACCGAACCGTCCGCTCAGGCCGAAGCGGTGGTCTGGGGAATTCGGATGCCCCGTCTCCTGCTCGGCCTCACGGTGGGGGCGGCCCTGGCACTCATCGGTGGGGTACTCCAAGGTCTGCTGCGTAACAATCTCGCCGACCCACATCTGCTGGGGATCGGCCCGGGAGCCGCCATTGGCGCCGCCATCGGGTCCTCGGCAGGTGGGGTCCAGGGAGCGATAGCAGGTGGTGTCGCCGCCGGCGTGATCACCGCCTTCGCGTTGAGACGGCTGGCCCGGAAGGCGTCGATCGACCCCACCCGAATCATCCTCTCAGGGGTCGCCCTCGGTGCTGCGCTCAGCGCCTGGGTCGGGTTCGTTGTCTTCGCTGCCGACCGCGCCACGGTGCCTCCCATCGACTTCTGGCTGCTCGGGAGTCTGGCCGGTTCGACCTGGCGCGCCTTCGGGACCGTCCTGGTCTTCGTCCTGCTGGCAATGACGGTGCTGTTGTCGACAGCCCGCGTCCTCGACATGCTCTCTCTTGGCGAGGCCGACGCCCGTCATCTTGGGATCGACGTCGATCTGGTGCGAACGGTGGTCCTCATCACCGTTGGAGCTGGTGTCGGGGCAACAGTCGGCGCGGTCGGTGTGATCGCCTTCGTCGGGCTTCTCGTGCCGTTCACCATCGTCCGCATGACCGGCCCCCATCACCGCCACCTTCTCACCGGGGCGCTGGCGGTGGGTGCGCTGTTCGTAGCAGCTTCCGACCTCGTCGCCCGGCTCGCCATCCAACCGATCGAGATCCCCGTGGGCCTGGTCACGGCGGCGGTGGGCGGGCCGGTCTTCCTCTGGTTGCTGACAAAACGGCGCGATGTCTGAGCCTACGGTCGTCGCCAGCGGCGTCACCTATCGAGTCCGTGACGCCACACTCGTCTCTGAAGTCGATCTCGTCGCCTCCCCCGGGGAGCTGGTCGCCGTGATCGGGCCGAACGGCGCCGGCAAGTCGACCCTCCTGGGTCTTCTATCCGGGGGGCTTCACCCCACCGACGGCCAGGTGCGCCTCAACGGGGTCGACCCGTTCACCGCCGCCCCCGGTGACCTGGCCCTGGAGCGCAGCATCCTCTCCCAGCGTGAGGCGACGGAAATCCCCTTCACCGCTGGCCAAGTGGTTCACATGGGCCGCTTCCCCCACCGACGGGTGCAGGGGAACACGACCGACCGTGACAATCAGGCGGTGACCGAGGCCATGATGCGGACCGACACCACGCGTTTCGCCAGCCGTGTCTTCGCCACCTTGTCGAGAGGTGAGCAGACAAGGGTGTCCCTGGCACGGGTCCTGGCGCAGACGACGCCCGTCATATTCCTCGATGAGCCGACGACGGCGCTCGACGTCGCACACCAGGAGAGGATCATGAGACAAGCCGTTGAGATGGCACATGACCAGAGGACCGTGATCATCGTCCTCCACGACCTGAACGCGGCCGCCGTCCATGCCGATCGACTCGTCCTCATGAGCAGAGGGGCGGTCGTCGCCCAGGGCCGGCCAAGAGAGGTACTCGAAGCCGACCTGTTGTCGACCGTCTACGACCAGCCGATGGTGGTGGTAGACCATCCATTCCGTGACTGCCCGCTCGTTCTCACGTCTGACGCGCCACCTCGGGCATGAGCGGGACGGGTGGAGGTCTGCTTGCCCGTCCCCGGTCACAGGTCACTGTCTAATCGGGGCTTAGGGCCCTGTTCGACGAGGCACCTTCCAATATGGTTACGCGACATGACGTCCAGACATGATCCTTCGCTTGATTTCGCCCCGACCGGCCTGTTCAACAAGCTGCTCATCCTGGTGGGGATCATCGGAGTGGCGGTTGCCGTGCTCGCCGTCATCGTCGTCATCCGCGGCGGCGAGGCATCAGCGGAGGGTGCTCCCCCAGTTCAAACCGCCGGCCTGACCCTCACCGAGTTCAGCATCGACGGTGACCTCGAGATCTCGCCGGGACCGACCCAGCTCGAGGTCCACAACGAGGGTGCGGTGGTGCACAACCTGACCATCGAGGGTGGGCCTTCGACGCCTGACCTCAACAGCGGGGAGTCGACGGTTCTCGACGCGGGAGATCTCGCCGAGGGAACCTATGTCATCTTCTGCGCGGTCCCGGGCCATCGTGACGTGGGAATGGAGGCCACCCTCGTGGTGTCGGCAGACTCGCAGCCTGCGGCAGGTGACTCTCAGGGGGAAGAGGTAGATTGGGAGGCCCTGGACCGGATGATGACAGAATCGATCAGCGCTTTTCCCGTCGAGACAGAAGGCGAGGGGAACCAGCTCCTCGAGCCGTCGATCCTTCCTGACGGCACCAAGGAGTTCCATCTCACCACCGAGATCACCGGATGGGAGGTGGAGCCAGGAATGATCGTCGAGGCCTGGACCTACAACGGGACCGTGCCCGGCCCGATGATCCGTGTCGACATCGGCGACGAGGTTCGGGTGGTGCTCGACAACAAGCTGCCGATGGGCACCGACATCCACTGGCACGGGATCCACACCCCGAACAGCATGGATGGTGTCGCTCCTCTCACCCAGACCCTGGTGAAGTCGGGCGAGACGTTCGTCTATGAGTTCACCGCGCGCGATGCGGCGATCGGGATGTACCACGCCCACCATCACGGCCAGATGCAGGTCCCCAACGGGCTGTTCGGTGTCTTCATCATCGGCGACACCCCTATTCCCTCCGGTCGGACGATTTCCGGGATCGAGATACCCGAAGACCTGGAGGTGGCCCAGGAGTTCCCGATCGTGCTCAACGACGCCGGGGTGATCGGGCTCAGCATCAACGGAAAGGGCTTCCCCGCCACCGAGGCACATACCGGCCAGGTCGGTGACTGGATCGTGGCCCATTACTACAACGAGGGCCTGCAGGCCCATCCCATGCACCAACATCAATTCCCTCAATTGGTGTTCGCCAAGGATGGGTTCCCCCTGGATCAGCCTTATTGGGCCGACACCGTGAACGTGGCACCCGGTGAGCGCTACTCCGTCCTCTTCCAGCTCACCGACCCCGGTGTTTGGGTCTGGCACTGCCACATCCTCACCCATGTGGAGCGAGAAGAGGGGATGTTCGGCATGGTCACCGCCTGGATCGTCGAAGAATGACCCCAGTGGTCTGTCGTTCAAATGGGGCGCGCGTGTCTCCGAGCCATAGGCGTCATCTGGCAAGGAGAAGCGCGCAGCCGCAGCCGGGGAGCTGCGGCGAGCACTTCGACGTCGCCAGGGGCGTCGAGGGCCGGAGAGACGCCGTCAGTTATTCGTACGACGGGCCACTAGACGTAGGACCCGCCCACATGGGCACAACGCCCCTACCGGTTGGCCCGTGAGTGCGTGATCATCGATCAGGAAAGGAGGTCCATCAATGAGACTTCGTGAGCTGATGACGACCGACGTGATAACCATCGGACCCGACGCCTCCCTGCAAGGAGCGGCTCGACGGATGATCGAGGCTGGCGTGAGCGGTCTGCCGGTGACCGATGAGTCGGGGTCTTTGATCGGTGTCATAACCGAGGCGGACTTCGTCAAGAACGAGGCCGGTCGTCGCGCTGCCAAGCGAGCTCGTCTGCTCGGCTGGTTCACCCGAGACCTCGAGATTCCCCACACGGAGCGCAAAGTCGGCGATGTCATGACGCCGGATGTGATCACGCTCGGACCTGATGTCGACCATGCCGAGGCGGCCAGAGTCATGAAAAAGGCAGGTATCAAGCGCATCCCAGTCGTCGACGAAGGCGGCAAGCTCATCGGGCTGGTCAGTCGGTCTGACATCCTCCGGGCATTCGCCCGCTCCGATGGCGACATCGTGGCCGAGATCAGGGACCATCTGATGAGGAAGGTCCTGTGGATCGACCCGAGGCTCGTCGACATCGTCTGCGAGGACGGCAACCTGGTCCTGATCGGGAATCTGGAGACTCGCAGCGACGCATCTCTGCTGGTCGAGCTGACCGGCCGTCTCGATGGGGTCGTTTCCGTCAACGATCGTTTGACCTGGACGGTCGACAACACCAAGGTGGAGATGGTGGCCTCGCCACGACCGGTCGTACCCAACTGGTGACGCGCTCGTCGTGACCGCGAAACAACGGAGAGTTGTCGTTGTCGGCATCGACGGAAGCGATCACAGCCTCGTTGCGCTCCGTCGTGCCGCCGAGGAGGCCCGGCTCCGTCAAGCCGAGACCCACGTTGTCCATGTCGCTGATGTTTCTCCCGCGGTGCTGCACCTTCCGGGTGATGTGACCATCGACACCGCCGATCTCGCCGCCTCGCAGCGTAAGGCGGTCTGGGAGAAGGCCGAGCCGGTTCTCTCCGCCTTCGAGGTTACGAGCAAGCAGGTCGACCTCGAAGGGTATCCCGCCGACGCCCTCGTCGACTACTGCGACCAAACCAACGCAGACCTGCTGGTCCTGGGCACCCGCGGTCGCGGCCGTCTCTCTTCGACCTTCCTCGGATCGACCAGCCTGAGGGCACTGGAGCGGGCCCACTGCGACGTCCTGATCGCCAAGGGATAGCGAGAATCGCCTTCCCGACCGGTGGGACCGGTCGAGAAGCCAGCGGCCCCGGCACTATGTGACATTCGACCCTGTGCACCTGCCGGCTTTCCCGCCACGATGGGGGTAGCGACCAATAGGAGGTCACCTTGAAGGCACTTCGTCTTTTCGATTGGAAATCGACGCCAAGACTCATTGAGATCGCCGACCCCGAACCCGCCCCCGGGCAGGTAGTGATCAAGGTCGGTGGCGCCGGGGCTTGCCATTCCGACATCCACCTCATGGATGAGTTCGAAGCAGGGGTCATTCCCTGGAATCCGCCATTCACCCTGGGCCATGAGAATGCGGGCTGGGTCTACACCCTCGGGGACGGCGTCTCCGGGCTGGAGATCGGCCAGCCGGTGGCTGTCTACGGCCCCTGGGGCTGCGGGAAATGCGCCCGTTGCCGTCTCGGCATCGAGACCTATTGCGAGAACCTGGCCGAGGCACCGATTCCCGGAGGCGGCGGCGGGCTGGGGCTGGATGGCGGGATGGCGGAGTACATGCTGATCCCTGACCCGCGTTTTCTGGTCCCTCTTCCCAATGGGCTTGACCCGGTCGACGCTGCACCCCTCACAGATGCCGGTCTCACCCCCTATCACGCCGTTCGCCGCTCGTTGTCGAAGTTGACGCCGGAGGCGACCGCGGTCGTCATCGGGGTCGGGGGGCTCGGCCACATGAGTGTGCAGATCCTGAAGGTAATGACCCCGGCGAGGATCATCGCCGTGGACAAACGCGAATCGGCGCTCAAGCTGGCTGAGCAAAATGGAGCCGATCTCGTTTTCGACTCCGACGAGACCACGGCGGCCAGCATTCGGGCGGCGACCGGGGGTCGCGGCGCCGATGTGGTGCTCGACTTCGTGGGCTCCGATGCAACCCTCGCATTGGGAGCCGCGGCAGGTCGTCAAATGGGAGACCTGACGATCATCGGGATCGCAGGTGGAACTCTGCCTGTGTCGTTCTTCTCACTGCCATATGAGATGAGTGTGCAGACCACATACTGGGGCACGAGGCCGGAGCTCATCGAGCTTCTCGACTTCGCCGTGCGCGGGCTCATCGAGTCCCGCATCTCCAGGTTCTCCCTGGATGAGGCATACGAGGCCTATTCGGCACTCAAGGCCGGTGAGATCGAAGGGCGTGCAGTCGTAGTGCCCAACGCCGAGTTCTGATCGACCCAGTGGCCGGTGGGCTGTGGCGAGTTGCCCAGAGAACCTATCGTCGTGACTACACATCTCCACCGGTGTGTAACGAACACACCGCATAGACGCGCTCATTGCACATAGGTGGCCAGTGGGCTGTCTAACCCGCGCTCACCTGTCGGCGACGTCTCCGCATCATCAGGACACCGAAGACCGGTCCGGCGACGAGGATCGCCACGGTCACGATGCCGAACAGCACATTCTCCCGGAAGACATCGGCAATGCTGGCCTCATAGCCGCCTTCGATCCCAACGAAGATGGCGAAGTTGACGGCGATGATGGCGCCGACCAATCCGCCTACCGCCACGCCGATCATGCCGTCGACGAGCCATTGACGTCTGTTGCTCATTACGGCCAGGATGGCAATCGAGCCGGCTTGGTGACAGGGCCGTTGGTCACACGATCGGAGGACGGGGCTCGGAGGGCCGCTAGACGTCGCGGACTTCTATCCAGCGGATCGACTCAAAGGTCACTCTCAGCCCGGTGGGAAGGAGTACCACGACAGCAAGGACGGTGCCGCACGCCGGACATCGCATGACGTCCCCGGGTGCATCCCTGAACGCGATCATCGAGCCGAAGGCGCTCACCGCACCGCACTCACCGCAGCAGCCAGACTGGTCGGTCATCTCCCGGCCGAAGACATCGAGGAGGAGACCTCCCAGTGCATTGCCGTCGACATGGGTTTGTTCGGTCATAGGTCAGCCTCCTGTCGGACCGAAGCGCTCGGTCCTGATTCTCTTTGGTGCGTGGCCGAGATCCACGAGGGTCGACGCAACCACTTCGACAAAGCCGGTGGGGCCACACACATAGCAAATCGGATCATCGCCGGCAGCCCAGCTGAGTTCCTCCAACATCTCCCTGTCGACCCGACGTGATAGGCCCTTCCAATCGGGCGGTTGCCTTCTCGTCAGTGTCGTCACGACTTCGATCCCGTCGGCCCTTGTGGCGAGGTCAGCCAGCTCGTCCCTGAAGATGACGTGCTCCAGTGATCGCGCCGACACGATCAGCCGCACCGGCTCGTCGCCGTCGGCGAGAACACGCGCCCGGATCATGGCCATCAGGGGACGATCCCGCTCCCCCCGGCGACCAGTTGCAGGCGATCTCCCCGACCCGGCTCCCAGACGAAGTAGCCGCCTATGGGGCCGCGAAGCTCCAACCGGTCGCCGACTCGCAGCTCGTCGACGAGAAACGGCGAGACCTCACCATCCTCGACGAGCTCAACGGTGATCGTCACGCGCTCGCCATCGACAGGTGTGGCTATCGAGTAGCTGCGTTGCGCCTGGTAACCGTCGGGTGCGGTCAAGCGCAGGTCGATGTGCTGGCCGGGGAGATGACCGGTCCATCCGGGGCACGTCAGGACCACGCTGCGCACGTTGGGCGTCTCCTCGATGAGGCCCACCACCTCCGCGACCAGCCAGGTCAGTCTCCGCTGTATCGCTGCTCCCTCCATGGATCCCCGTAGTTGTGATAGCCGTATGACTCCCAGAACCCGGCCCGGTCCGTCTCGAGCAGGACGAGACGGGTGACCCATTTCGCACTCTTCCAGAAATACAGATGAGGCACCAGGAGCCGGGCCGGGCCGCCGTGCTCAGGTGAGAGCGGCGCACCGTCGTAGGCATAGGCGAGCCATGCCTTGCCTCCGGTGAGATCCTGGATAGGGATATTCGTGGTGTACCCGCCATATGAGTGAGCCAGAGCATGTTGGGCCTTCGAAGTGTCGACATCAGCGAGAAGGGTGTCCATCGAGACGCCTTCCCAGATGGTGTCGAGCTTGGACCACTTGGTGACACAGTGAATGTCCACAGTCGGATTCTCGCTGGGGAGCGCCTGGACCTCATCCCAGGTCCATGACTTATCGATCCCCTCTGTGTCAGAGACCGTGAAGCGCCAATTGTCTCTCGAAGTCCGCGGAGTTGGGCCGGCCGAGAGAACCGGAAAGTCACTTGTGACGTACTGGCCAGGCGGTACCCGTCCTTGCGGCGCGTGCTCGACACCGCGACGCCCACCGAATCCCCTGGTTATGAAGCTCATCGCATGGACCTCCTCGACTCGGACCGTCATTCGCCGAGGTGAGTGTACGTACTGGGTGATCGTCCAAACTCCCGCTCCGAGCGAACCCGAGGCCTACGCTTTGACAGCTCGGGGACTCAGGTAACGCTGGGACGACGTTGTCAGCGCGAGCCCGATGATGGCCAACGAAACGGCGATCAACAGTGGGTGCATGATCGGGTGGAACGGGATGAGGAACAGCTCGATGAGCTCGAAGACCAGCAGCACGCCACCGATCGCCACCGCACCCAACCACGGCCATGTGCGCCCCATCGAGGACTCGATTCCCGCGGCCCATTGCCACCTCCAGCCGAACGCCAGCCCGGAGACGATGACGAGGGAGGCGGCAGCGATGGCGAGGAGGAAAACCCCAGGCCAGAAGTAGGTGTCGAACGGAGTGCCGTCGAGATAGCTCACCGACACTCCGAGCGGCTCGAGGGGGTCGACGACCATGGCGATCCCACCCTGAAGACCACCAACCGCGAGCAGCCCCAAGAGAACAGCCAGGCCGACAACGGTTGGCGGCCTTCGGGTCGCAGACTTCGCCAAGCCCCCGACCGGTGTTACTGCAGACAAGTTCTCACCTCCTAGGTGTTATGCGGCATGGTTACGGTGGAAGCACCCGATCGGCCAGGGCCAGATTGCCCCTTATGAGCCGCCGAATACCGCTTCCTCGCCCCTTGGATCCGTCGCGATTCCTTACCTACCTGGCGGTCTGTCGCGTAAACAGTGTGCGCGTGTCTCCGAGCCAACGGCGTCATCTGGCAAGGAGAAAGCGCGCGTCTCGCACGGGGAGCTGCGGCGAGCACTTCGACGCAGCCAAGGGCGTCGAGGGGCCGGAGAGACGCCACAAGTACTTACGAGACGGGCCACTGGGACGCCGCAGAGGTGACCAATGGCCCTGGACCCCCTGACCACCAGGTCGTCCAATAGCGGTGACACATAGGAGAAGACATGCAGGCAACACGTGTCGACGTGTCGCCAGAGGTGAGGCGTTTCGGGAGACGCGCCGGATACATCGTCGCCGTGATCATCAATGTCTTGATGCTCATCGTGGTCCAGAACATCCTCGATTGGGATGTGCTGCCGTTTCTGACCGATCGGTTCGAGCAGGTGGTGCCGTGGGTCACGCTGTCGCTCACCGCGGTGATCGTGGCCAACCTCATCTACCTGTTCAAGGACGCACAGGCCATCCGATCGACCGGCGGCATCGTGACCAACCTGATCAGCCTGATAGTGACCTATCAGGTCTACCAGGTGTTCCCGTTCGATTTCTCGGCCTACGACTTCAACTGGGGGGTCGTCACCAGGGTCGTGCTGATCGTGGCGATGGTCGGAGCAGGTATCGGGATGCTCACAGAGTCGATCAGGCTCGCCTCCGGCGAGCCGGACACACAAAGGAGGTAATAGATGTCAACGACATCTGACGCGAGACAGACGGAAGTGAGCACCGAAACCGGGGCAAGCCGACGGCTCTATCGAAGCAACTCACAGAAGGTCGTCGCAGGCGTTTGCGGCGGGCTCGGTGAGTACTTCGGTGTCGACCCCGTTTGGTTTCGGCTCGGGTTCGTGCTGCTGGCAATCGGCGGCGGATCCGGGATTCTGATCTACTTGCTGATGTGGCTGGTGGTCCAGCCACAACCTGACGGGTACGCGGCTCCCTCGTCGGCCCGGGGCTCGGTGACGGGAGCGGCAGTGATCGGAGTGGTGTTGATGATCGTCGGCTCGATCGGTCTCGCCAACACGATTGCTCCGTCGTTGGCAAAGTACTTCTGGCCGGTCGTATTCGTTCTGGGTGGTCTGGCCCTGCTGGTGGGAGGTTTGAGCCGTGACAATCATCGATAAGCCTCCGGTTCAACAAACACCCAGCGAGCCAAATGTCGGAAGACGCCTGGCGATGCCACAGATCGTGGGTGGCGTCGTCCTGGTCTTCATAGGCGCACTCTGGCTGCTGGAGCGAACCGGGGCACTCGACATCAGCGTCACCGCGGTCCTCGCCTTGGCCACCATGGTCGTGGGGATCTCGTTGATGCTGCTGGCAAACCGTGGGGCGCACGGTGGGCTGATCGTCTTCGGGACCATCCTGGCGGTGGTCACCACCGTTACCGCGGCAGCTCCGTTCGAGGGGTTTCAGGGAGGTGTGGGAGACCGGACGATCGAAGTGACGTCGGTCGATGCCATACAGCCCGACTACAACCTGGCGATGGGCACTCTCACGATCGACCTGCGCGGGCTCGACGACCTCCAGACGGCAACCTCTCTGACCGCGAGCGTCGGCATGGGTGAGTTGGTCATCCGCATTCCGGAAGGCACCAACCTCGACATACAGGCGAGAGCGGGTGCAGGTGAAGTCGAGATCCTCGGTAGGACCGTCGATGGAGTGGGCATAGACGAGACCTACCGGTCCCCCGGCTATGTCCAAGGCTCAGCCAGCCTTGTCATGCAAGTCGAGGTGTTCACGGGCCGTGTGGAGGTGACTGATGAGTGAACGATTCCATGTCGGCACGTTCCTGTGGGGCGTGGTTCTCACGGCGGCGGGCGCTGGTCTGGCCGGGGTCGGCTTCGACTGGTGGGACCTGGGTGCAATCGATCTGCGCTTCGTCGCCCCGCTGTTCGTGATCCTGGTCGGCGCCGTCATCCTGCTTGGCGCACTGTCGAGCGGAAGTCGGCGTAGCTCGGATCCAGGCGCATCCGCGTAAGCCAAAGTCCTCCGCCTGCTCTCACCCACCCTTGTGGGCAGGCGGAGGGCTTTCCGTCCCTAGTGACACACCATTAGCTCTTCAGGATCCGGCACACGCTCTCTGGGGGGCAATCGGCCGGATCGAAAGTGGCGGCAGTCTCTGCCAAAACCGCAAGGTCCTTGCGGAGTCGACGCAAGTCGCCGATGCGGCGGTCGATCTCGGTGATGCGGGTATCGATCAGCTCGGTGACATGCCGGCACGGTGCCTCCCCTCGGTCCCGAATGACCAGCACCTCACCCAGCTCGGCCAGGGTGAGCCCTACCGCCTGGCCGGCGCGAATGAATGCGAGGCGGTCGATCACAGACCGGTCGTAATCCCGGTAGCCGGAGGGTGTGCGCTCCGGTGCGGGTATCAGCCCGGCCTCCTCGTAGAAACGTATGGCCGAGGTGGCCACACCGACCTCACGTGCGACTTTACCTATCTGCATGTTGGCCACTTTACCACTCGACATTGAACCGCACTTGAAGGTGCACGAGTCGCCAGCACGCTTCACGGCCCATCGGATCGACCCGGAGGATCTGGTGTGCAACCCACCCCGCTGAGCACGCTTCATGGCCCATCAGATCGACCCGGAGGATCTGGTGTGCAACCAAACCCGCTGAGCACGCTTCACGGCTCATCGGATTGCGCTAGGTGACCGCTCTTTCACGACCTCGTGGGGCGCGGTGGCGTCAAGCGCCGGGCCGAAGCTCGAGACGGCGGAGAAACTGGGCGTTTATGGCGACGACCACAGTGGAGGCACTCATCAAGAGTGCGGCGACCGCCGGGGCGAGGACGACACCGGCCCAGGCGAGGGCGCCGGCGGCGAGCGGTATGGCGACGATGTTGTAGCCGGCGGCCCATCCGAGGTTCTGGAGCATCTTGCGATACCCGGCCTGGGAGAGACGGCGGATCCCAACCACGCCACGGGGGTCGTCCGATGCGAGCACGATCCCGGCCGATTCGATGGCCACATCGGTTCCCGCCCCGATGGCGATCCCCACGTCGGCCTGGGCCAATGCGGGGGCGTCATTCACCCCGTCGCCGACCATGGCGACCCTCATGCCCTGGTTTTGCAGCTCAGCGACCTTGGAGTGTTTGTCCTCGGGGAGGACCTCGGACATGACCTGGTCTATGTCCAGCTCGGCCCCGACCGTTTCCGCCACCTGGCGGGCATCACCGGTGATCATTGCCACTCGAACCCCGAGTCGGTGGAGCTCTTCCACGGCTTGCCGTGACTCGGCTCTGATCTCGTCTTCCAGCGACAACGCCCCCGCCACCGCGCCGTTCACGATTACATAGAGGACCGCGGCGCCCCGCTCCTTCCAGCCCTCCACCTTCTCGGCCAACTCGCCGGGTACGTCCACCCCACGCTCGCGCAGCAGTGTCGGGCCCCCCACTGCCACCGTCGAACCGCCGACGGTGGCTTCGACACCACGCCCGCTCATGGCCGTGAAGCCATGGGCGGAAGGGACCTCACCCCGCTCCCGGGCGGCGGAGAGGATCGCCCGGGCCAAGGGATGCTCCGAGTCAGACTCGACGGCTGCCGCCATCATGAGAAGCCGCTCCTCGTCTCCGTCGATCGCGGTCACGGCGCTCAGCTTGTGGCTTCCCTTGGTCAGGGTGCCCGTCTTGTCGAAGAGCACCACGTCGATGCTCCTCATCTGCTCGAGGGCAAGACGGTCTTTGACCAGGATCCCGTTACGTGCCGCCATTCCGGTCGAGATCGACACGACGAGGGGGATGGCCAGGCCGAGAGCATGCGGACAGGCGATCACCAGGACGGCCACGGTCCTCACCACCGCCTCGTCCGGTTGCGCTACGGCCAGCCACGCCACGACGGTGATCACCGCTGCCGTCACCGCGATGTAGAAGAGGAGCGCCGCCGCCCGGTCGGCCAATACCTGGGCGCGCGAGCGCGACTGTTGTGCCTGGGCGACGAGACGTTGGATGCCGGCAAGGGCGGTGTCCTCGCCGACAGCGGTGACCCGGATCCGGATCGAATTGTCGGTGGCCACCGTCCCCGCCACCACTTTGTCGCCTTCGGTTTTTGGCACCGGTTTGGATTCGCCGGTGACCATCGACTCGTCGACCTCGACCTCGCCTTCACTGATGACGCCGTCGGCCGGCACGCGGCCCCCCGGCCGTACCAACACCAGGTCGCCCACACGGAGCTCAGAGACTGGCACGGTCTGGGTGGCGCCGTCACTGATCCTGTCGGCCTCATCGGGGAGGAGCTCGGCGAGTGCGGCGAGGGCGCCTCGGGCCTGGCCGATGGCTCGCATCTCCATCCAATGGCCGAGGAGCATGACTGTGATCAGGGCGCTGAGCTCCCACCAGAACTCGAGGTCGAACCACCCGAAGGTGGTGGCGGCCGACGCCGCGAAGGCGACAGTGATCGCCATGCCGATCAACAGCATCATCCCCGGTTGACGATCCCGCGCCTCGGTGACTGCACCCCTGAGGAACGGTGACCCGCCATAGGCGAAGATGACCGTTCCCAGTATTGGGGAGATCCACTCCGAGCCCGGGAACGAGGGTGCGGTGTAGCCGAACCAGCCCTGGATCGTCTCGCTGTAGAAGACGACCGGGATGGTCAGCAGCAGTGACAGCCAGAATCGGTCGCGGAACATGGCCACGCTGTGCCCGGCATGCTTGTCGTGACCTCCGCCGTGTTCGGCTTGATGCTGCTCATACGGCGCGGAATCGTGATCCATCTGAACGGTGTGCCCCGGATGCTCATGCTGGTGGTGTTCGTGGTCTGTCATTTGAATCCTCGTATCGAGCTCAGGAGCGCACGAGGCGCTCGATGGCGCGGGTGGCCTCGTCGACCATCTCATTGGCGGTTGCGTCATCACCCGCCGAAGAAGCCTCACGGACACAGTGACGGACATGCTCATCCAGCAGACCGACCGCCACGCCTTTCAAGGCTGCCGAGGCCGCGTTGACCTGGGTGAGAACGTCGATGCAGTATTTGTCTTCGTTGATCATCCGCTGCAGACCCCGGACCTGGCCCTCGATCCGTGCCAGTCGCTTCAGGTAGTCGTCCTTGTTCAGCTCATAGCCACGCATACCTCAAGTCTATACCATAGGAGGGTAGGGTACAAGTCCTCCAGAGCTTGGTCGTTTGCCCCTCGTCTGGCGCTTGAATGCCCCTCGTGGCAGAGAGACATGTGCTGATTGGCCTTCTCCGTGGCATCAATGTGGGCGGTAAGAACAGACTTAGGATGTCAGATCTCCGCCGAATCATGGATGGGCTGGGTTTCGACGATGTCCGCACGTACATCCAGAGCGGGAATGTGGTGTTCGTGGCGCCGAGGGCCGACACGTCGATGATGGCACGTCAGATCGAGGACGCCATCGCCGCGACCTCGGAGGTGGAGCCGGCCGTGGTCGTGTTGACGCTTGGTGAGCTCGAGTCGATCATCGCCGATAACCCGTTGGCAAGGCGCACGGATGATCCGAAGCAACTTCATGTGGTCTTCTACAAGGGCAACGCCGGGTTCGATCTGGAGCCTGCTCGATACGCACCGGATGAAGTGGCCATCGGGGGCCGTGTCGCCTATATGTACCTGCCCGGGGGGATCGGGCGGAGCAAGCTCGCGGCAGCGCTGGCCAGAGCCGACGGGGGGACCGGGACGACACGCAATTGGAGGACGATCTACAAGATTCGGGAGCTGGCCCGAGACTCTTGACCGGGCCCGGCACTGACTAGGCGCTCCCCATCACGACCGTCCCGAGTCCATGCGGATCCAGCCGACATGTCACGGCGTGCCGGCGTCGACCAACTCCACCGGCTGGTGTCTGGGCGTCCGAGCAATGGGTGTCCTCCGTTTTCGGATGCGCCGGTGGGCGACCCACACCGCGGCCGCCATGATCATTCCGACGTCGGCGAACCCGGCGATCGAGGCCCAGGGCAATTCCATGTCACCTGCCTCGAGATTGTTGAAGAATGCGCCCAAGGGGGTGAGCAACGGCCAAAGCACCAAAACGTTGCCGACCAGGCGGAACACGACGGCGTAGACGACTCCCAGGCCGAGCAAGAACCACATCTCCTCGAAACCCATGCCGTATCCGACGTGGTAGAGCGAATAGAGAACGGCTGCGCCTGCCACGCCCGCTCCGGTGCCAAAGCTTGCCTCGAGCCGATTCTGGATGAACCCCCGGGAAGAAGACCGCCTCGAAGAACCCGACGACGAGGGACAGGACCAACAGGGGAACCCAGGCCTCCGCCTCGGGGAGCCGATAACCCCACATGGTCATCGAGAACTGGGCAAACCCGAATATCAGCCCGACCACCATCGTCTCAGGGAGCCGGTGGAGGCCGACTCCGAGGGACTCCAGGTCCCGCCCCCGCAGCCAGACCTGATAGATGATCGGGCCCACGACACCGATCACGAGACCGCCGGCAAACGCGAGGAAGAGCCCCCATACGTTGTCGGTGGTGAACACCACGAACGCCAAGCGGAACAAGGCAACCGCCACCGCATACAGGGCAATCACCGCAAACAGGTCACCCCCATCGACTGAGGCATGCCAGCGGGGCCCGGTGGACGACAATATGAGTGCCAGGACCAGCCCCGAAGCCGTGACCAGGATGGCCCAAATGGTCAGGTCCAATGCGTCGAGCAGCAGGAGTGCCAAGAGGGGGAGACGAGGGGCGCCGGTCCGGACGCCGCCGCCCCTCGTCTCCAGGATGACCTGGAAAGTGTCGAAACCATCTGAACGAGAGAGCCAATGGTGGTCGAGGCCGTCAGCGCCGTGGTCCGCGAGAAACGGCGGGCCAATCGGCCGGCCGTCAGGCCCTCTCCGGCAGTCCCCGACACCGATTGATTCAGCGCCGCTCCAGCCGGGCCTGCTCGCGCTGAACCTCTTCCTCGCTGAAGGGGAGCCGGCCGTAGGCATCCCAGGCGTGGAACGCCAGTCCGATCCCCCAGCCGAACAGTGCGAAGAGGGGCCATGGGAACCACGCACCGCTAACCGCAAAGACGACCCCCCAGATCGCCCACAGGAGGGCGTTGACCATGGCATAGGCGAGAAGGTGCCCCCGGAACTCGCGCTTCTTCTCCAAACGACGAATCGCCTCCGCTCTCAGATCGCTCGCCGGCACGACGATCGGTGTCGTCACATTGGACTCCATCGTTTCCTCCTACCTCTCTGGGCGTCTAGACCCCTCCACAATCCGTCGACGCGCCGCCCTGAGACCAGAGGCGAAGGTCACACAACCAGACCCAAAAGGAGCCATTTGACTCTATCCAAGGAACCGGCTCGGTCGGATCATCGCACTGAGACCTCGGCAGGTCCGGGCCGCTTGCCTTGACCGAGGAACTGGCCCGAGAGAGAAGGTGAGTTTCAATGGAGCTCAAGCTTTGGTCCCCGTTCTCAGAACTGGAACGCGAATGGCGGTTCGACTTCCCCAGACTCTTCGGTGAGTCGGTGTTCGGATTCCGTCCCTCACTAGACGTTGTCAAGAAGGAAGGGGAAGTGATTGTCACAGCGGAGCTGCCCGGCATCGACCCCAAAGACGTAGAAGTCGTCCTCGACGGGAACTTCCTCACCATAAAGGGGGAGAAGACCGAGGAGAAGGAAATCTCCGAGGATGAGCGTTACGTCCACGAACGGAGCTACGGACGGTTCCAGCGTCGGATCCCCATGCCCGAGGGTGTGAGCGCCGACAAGATCGCCGCCAGCTACGACATGGGTGTTCTCAATGTTCATGTCACGCTGCCCGAGGACAAGACGATCGAACCCCGAAAGATAGAGGTGAAGACGACCTGAGGTCGTCGGATTGAGAGGCAGCGCGCCGGGGACACGCTGCCTCTTGGTCGACGCGCAGTCCGATACGGTGCAGGCATGGATGATGACCGCTTTGCATGTTTGCCGTCTCCCCTCGCCATCGATGCTTGGGCGATCAACCCGGCCTACCGGCCATCGCTGATGGGCAGGCTCTCCTGGAATCGATGAGCGTCCGAGCAGCAACACCATGGATTCTGTCAGCCGCCGTCTTTGGCCTGGCCCTCGGCGGGCTCTTCTTCCTGCTCGACTTCGAGACGGCCGGCCGGACATCACTGGTCCTCGTTGCCGTCATCCCGGTCGTTCCCCTGCTCCGGGAGATCATCGCGAAGATCCGAAGACGGCAGGCGGGCATCGATGTGATCGCCCTTCTCGCGGTCATAGCGGCGCTCGCCCTCGCCGAGTATCCCACGGCCGCCGTTGTCGGGCTCATGCTCGCTACCGGTCGATTCCTGGAGGAGTACGCAGCGGGCCGCGCCGAGCGTGAGTTGACGTCGCTCATCTCCAGGGCACCGCGAAAAGCCCATCGAGTCGATGACGGCGGGGTGCACACCATCGACATCGCCGAGGTCGCCCGTGGCGACCGGCTGATGGTCAAGGCGTCCGAGGTGATCCCCGTGGACGGAGTCGTTCTCACCTCTTCTGCAATGGTCGATGAGTCAGCCCTCACGGGGGAGCCCTTACCCGTGGAGAAACGCGCCGGAGACCTGGTGGGCAGTGGGTCGGTGAATGCCGCCGACGTCTTTGAGATCCTGGCCACCGAAGAGGCCGACCAGAGCACATACGCCGGGATCGTCCGCCTGGTCCAGGAGGCCCGACGGTCTCGAGCACCCGCCGTCCGACTCGCCGATCGGTGGGCCGGCTGGTTTGTCCCTCTGACACTGGGTGTGGCCGGGACGGCATGGGTCGTCTCCGGTGATCCGGTCCGCGCTCTGGCCGTTCTCGTGGTGGCCACCCCATGCCCTCTCCTCCTGGCGGTGCCGATAGCGGTCGTATCCGGTATCTCGCGAGCCGCACGCCGTGGCATCGTGATCCGGGGTGGAGGGCCCCTCGAGATGCTGGCGCAAACCCGAAACGTCCTGATCGACAAGACGGGGACATTGACGATCGGGCGTCCGACTCTCCGCTCCATCGTTGTATTCGATCGAGAGACGAATGAGGAAGAGGTCCTGCGTCTGGCAGCATCGGTCGACCAGACCTCTACACACATCCTGGCCCGGGCCATCGTCGATGCGGCCCAGATACGTGACCTGGCATTGGAGCTTCCCGAAGCCGTCACCGAACTGGCCGGGTCGGGCGTGTCGGCCAAGCTGGACGGTCGGAGCGTCGGAGTGGGGAGGCTGCACTGGCTGCTCGACGGCGCAGTGGAGCCACCACGGGTCACCGAATTCAGGCAACGGTTCACCCGAGTTGCGCCAACAGCCGTGTACGTGTCGGTCGATGGCGTGGTAGCGGCCGCAATCGTGTTCGACGACCAGATCAGACCCGACGCGGCCAACACCATTCGCGCCATGCGCCGCATCGGAGTCGAACGGGTGGTCATGGCCACCGGTGACCACTCTGTCGTCGCACGCTCGGTGGGAATGGCCATTGGCGTCGATGAGGTCATTGCCGAGGTCACACCGCGGGAGAAGGTCGAAGCCGTCGAGGAGCTCCAAGGACGCGGCATCACCACGATGGTGGGAGACGGCATCAACGATGCCCCTGCGCTCGCCGCCGCCGACGTTGGCGTGGCCATGGGCGCCCGGGGAGCAACGGCCTCCTCGGAGGCAGCCGATGTGGTGTTGGTGGTGGATCGCCTCCAGCGACTCGTCGAGGCGATCGGGATCGCCCAGAGATCCCGTCGAGTGGCCGTGCAGAGCGTGGTCATGGGGATGGGTTTGTCACTCGTGGCGATGTCTGCTGCGTCATTCGGTCTGCTCGCCCCGTTTGCCGGTGCCTTGATCCAAGAAGGCATCGACGTGATCGCCATCCTCAACTCCCTGCGTGCCCTCGGCGGCAGGGTTCCCACGCGGACGGGTCCCAAGCTCCCGCCCGATCTGTCCCGGCAGCTCCGCACCGAGCACGATCAACTGATACCCAAGCTCGACATCATTCGCGACACCGCCGACGCCCTCGACGCCGGGTCGGCTGGCGATGCGATGCGAGCGCTGGACAACCTGCAGTCATTACTGGTGGACGAGATCCTCCCCCACGAGGCCAACGACGAGAAGGTGATCTATCCCCAAATGTCGAGCATTCTCCCAGGGGAGGATCCCATGGCGACCATGAGCCGAACCCATCGCGAGATCTTCCATCTCGTCGACGTGCTGCAACGCCAGATCGCCGATCTCCCCCGTGGTGGCCCCGAGGAGGCAGACATGCGGGATCTGAGGCGGACCCTCTATGGGCTCGATGCGATTCTGCGTCTTCACTTCGACCAGGAAGAGGAGCTCTACCTCTCGCTCCAGGACAGCTGACAAGTCGGCGCGCAGCCGTCGGATCCACCCGGCTGTCCCGATGCGTCAAGAGATGTGACTTAGTCCTCTTGCGGTCTGAGCCGCAGATCGAATGATGGAGACATGAGACACAATGCGAAATCGCTCCGACGCACCGCATTGGCCGCGGTCCTCGTCCTGATCGCGGCAGCGTGCGGTACGGAGACCACGGGCGACACGACTACCACAACCCGACAGACCACGACGATCGCACCGGGCACGACGGCGCCCGATACCACGACTACAACGCTCCCCGCCGCAACCACGACGACTCCGACCGAGGAGGGTCGCGTGGTTTACTTCCTGCTCGACGAGTTGGAGGATGACAGCGTTGGCCCCTTCTTGGTGCCCGTGTACAGGGCGGGTGAGGGCTCAGACAACCAGGCGCAAGAGGCCATGGAGCTCTTGCTCATCGGACCGACTCAGGATGAGCTGGATGGTGTTCCGGGTATCTCCACCGCCATTCCCGACGGAACGACAGCCATAGGTGGCACCGTCGAGTCCGGAGTCATGACGGTCAATCTCACTGGGGAGTTCGACGACGGTGGTGGCAGTCTGTCGATGTTCGCCCGGCTCGCCCAGGTGGTGTACACCCTGACCGCCATCCCCGGGATCGAATCTGTGACCTTCCAGCTCGACGGCGAACCGGTGACCAGCTTCTCATCGGAGGGAATCGAGATCGACGACCCCCAACAACGAGACGACTACTACGACCTGCTCCCACCGATATTCGTCGATTCCCCGGCGTGGGGAGAGCCAGTCACCAGCCCGATTCAGGTGAAGGGATTGAGCACCGTGTTCGAGGCCGTGTCACAGGTCATGCTCACCGACGACGATGGGCTCACCCTGTTCGAGGACACGGTGATGGCCACATGCGGCACCGGGTGCTGGGGGGAGTGGGAGGCCGAGATCCCTTATACGGTGGATAGAGAGCAGTTCGGCGCCCTGATCGTCTGGGAGTTCTCGGCGCAAGATGGCAGCCGCATCAACGTGCGCGAGTACCCGGTTCAACTTCGTTGATCTAGTGGTCTGTGGTCGGTTGAGAGCTCGCCAGCTCACGTCTTTCAAGCCGCGACCAGCGGGATCTGGATCTCGGTGACGTAGTCTCTCGACCCCTCGGCCAGGAAGGCCGTCGGCACCACGAGCTCGGGCTCGGCGCCGAACTGCAGGTAGAGAACTCTGACCCGGTCGCCCGGGTCGTGGCCGGCGGCCACGACCCACTCTTCGAAGGCCTGGCGGAGTGCGGGCATGCCCTGGTATGAGCCCCTGTGGATAACGGCCGCCACCTTGGCTGCGGGGAGACAGTCGACTGACAACTCGACCCTGGTCAACAGGTCTAGTCACCGGGACGAACACCTCGATCTCCTGGCCATGAACGCTCCGCTGAAGTGGGACGAGCATCCCGGGCGGGAGCGGTGCG
>DASWKM010000009.1:0-10406 GCA_036396635.1 Acidimicrobiia bacterium | reverse complement strand
CCTCAGGTGGGTCGACGAGAACCTCGGCCAGACTCTCAGCCAAGAGATCAGACTCCGCGAAGCTCGGCGTCGATGTCGGCCGCTGCGGCGATCATGGCCTTTCGGACCGATGCGATCTCGGCCGTCTGCAACGTCCGATCGCCTGCCCTCAGCCGATACCTGATCGCCAGCGCCTTCTTGCCCTCACTCAACGTCTCGCCGCGGAACTCGTCGAACACCCGGGCCGACTCGACCAGTTCGTGGCCGGCTGCGATCGTCGCCGCCAGCAATGACGATGCGGTGGCATCGGCGTCGATGAGAAAGCTGAGATCGAAATCGACGTGTGGGAAGACCGAAGGCACGGTGGCCTGGACAGGGGGCACCGGAGCGACGAGCGGGGCCAGGTCCAACTCGGCGACGGCCACGCGCCCCTCGATGTCGAAGGCACGGCCCGCCGCCGGAGCCAGCTCACCCACATGGCCGATCACCACGCCGCCAACGCTCACCTCTGCCGTCCGTCCGGGGTGAAACGCCGGGTGGGCACCCGACGCCGTACCGGAGTCGAGTCCCATGGTCCGGGAGATGTGCCGCCATATCGCGGACGACACCGCCCCATCTGCGCTCAGCTGGGCCCCGTCGAGAGAGCCGACTCCCATGTCACCCACCACCGCCCAGGCGATACGGTCGTACTGGAGCGGGAGACGCGGGTCTTCTGGATCGGGTTGGGGAAAGAACACCTTCCCGGACTCGAAGAGCGCGACCGAGGCAACGCCGTGCGACTGGTTGTATCGCAGGTTGTTGAGGAGACCGGGGAGGATGGTGGGCCTGAGCTTGCTCTCCTCGTCGCGCAAGGGGTTCTTGACTGCGAGCAGGTCCGATTCGCCGGTCCCGAACCCGAGATGGGCCAGGTCGTCGACGCTCACGAAGGGCAGATTGATCGCCTGGCTCAACCCGATCCCCGTGAGTGTCGAATGGAGCCGGCGCTGCCGGATCTGAGGTGGGCTCAGACCCCCGGCGGGCCCGGTGGGGAGCGTGGCGTCGAACTTGTCGTACCCGTGGACACGGGCCACCTCTTCGACGAGATCGGCCGGACGAGTGAGGTCGGGTCGGAAAGTGGGGACGGTCACGGTGAGGGGGTCGGCGCCATCCACCGTCATTCCGAGTCTCTCCAGAATCGACCTGACCCGATCTGTGTCGAACCCGGGGCCGAGAAGGCGGGTGACGTCCTCCAGCCTCAGGTGGACCTGCCACGAGACGATTGCGTCAGGGACCGGGATCTCGTCGACCGATCCTTCGAGAATCTCCCCACCGGTGAGCCGGGCGACCATCGCACTGGCTCGTCGGTTGGCGACATCAGCCAAATTGGGGTCGACCCCACGTTCGAACCGGGTCGCGGCCTCGGAGTGGAGATCGTGACGTCGCCACATGTGCATGATCGTGGGCGGGTCCCACGAGGCGGCTTCCATGAGCACCCTGGTCGTGTCGTCGGTGACCTCGCTGCGAGCGCCACCCATGGTGCCCGACATGGAAGTGGGCCCGGCATCGTCGTAGATGATCAGGTCGTTCGCGGAGAGCTCACGGGTCACGTGGTCGAGAGTCTCCAAGGTCTCCCCGACAGATGCCCGCTTTATCACCAGACGGCCCCCCTCGATGGCGTCGGCATCGAAGGCGTGCAAGGGATGACCCAACTCGAACATCACATAGTTGGTCACGTCCACGACATTCGAGATGGAGCGGACGCCGATCTTGTGGAGACGGTGCCGGACGAGCAGTGGAGCCCTGCCCACCGTGACATCCCTGATCTCTCGCGCAGTGAAGCGACGGCATCCGCTCGGGTCGGCGATCTCAACACCGATCTCCGTCACCCCGGGCACGGTGTCCATCTCCACCTCCGGGACCCATATGCCGGCTTCGAACCACGCTCCCAGATCGCGGGCGATACCGAGAAGCGACAGGGCATCGGGTCGATTGGTGGTGGTGTCCAACTCGAAGACGACATCGGGAAGCTCGACCAGGTCTGCGAGCTGCGTACCTATGGCAGGCTCGCCGTCCAGGACGAGGATCCCGGCGTGGTCGTCGCCCAGACCCAACTCATCCTCCGAACAGATCATGCCATGAGACCTCACCCCCCTGATGGTCCGCTCCCCGATCTCGAAGTCACCGGGCAGAACCGCTCCCGGCCTGGCCACTGCCACCTTCGCCCCAGCCTCGAAATTCCATGCTCCACAGATGATCTGCGTGGCACCGCTCCCGCTGTCGACCTGACAGACCCTGACCTTGTCGGCGTCGGGATGGGGCGCGATGTCCATGACCTCACCGACGTAGACTTCCGACCACCCGACGTCGAGCCTCTCGACTCCCTCGACGGCGTGGCCGAGCATGTTGAACGCATTGGACAACTCGTCGACGTCGGCGGTGGGGAGGTCGATGAACTCCTGCAGCCATGCGAGGGAGACCTTCATCGGAACTGCCTCAGGAAGCGGATGTCGTTGTCGATGAAGTGGCGCAACGAGTCGATTCCGTGGCGAGCCATCGCGACGCGCTCCGGGCCCATGCCGAAGGCGAAACCGCTGACCTTCGTCGGGTCATAGCCGGCAGTCTCGAGGACGAACGGGTCGACCATGCCGCAACCGAGGAGCTCGAGCCATCCCTTTCCTCCACATACTCGGCATCCAGGCACACCGCCGTCGCAGTTGAAGCAGGACACGTCGAGCTCGGCGCTCGGCTCGGTGAACGGGAAGAAGTCGGGGCGAAGACGCACCTCGCTCTGGGGCCCGAAGAACTCCCGGGCGAAGTGCAGGAGCGTGCCTTTGAGATCGCTGAATCGGATGTCCTCATCGACCGCCAGACCTTCGATCTGATAGAAGACCGGGAGATGGGTGGCGTCGATGGTGTCCTTGCGGTAACACCTGCCGGGCACCACCACGTACACGGGCGGCTCATGGTCTTCCATCCAACGCGCCTGCACCGGAGAGGTGTGGGTTCGCAGAAGCACCTCGTCCTCGGGTGCTCCCCAGTCCAGGTACATGGTGTCCTGCTCCCATCGTGAAGGATGGGTGGCCGGCGTGTTGAGGGCATCGAAGTTGTAGTAGGCCAACTCCGCCTCGGGGCCGCCGACCACCAGGTAACCGAGACCTGTGAAGATGTCGACGACCTCGTCGATGGTCTGCTGCACGAGATGGAGTGAGCCGGAGGGGAACCGAACCGTCTCGAGGGTGACGTCGATCAGCTCCTCCCCAAGACGACGCCCCTCCTCGACCGCCTCCAGCTCGGCGCGTCGCGAGGCGAGAAGACCGCCGATCCGCTGGACGGCCTCGTTGAGCTTGGCCCCCACCCTGGGCTTCATCTCCTCGTCGAGCCCACCCATGGATCGGCGTACCTCGCCGACCCGAGAGTCCTTGCCTAGCAGCACCGCATCGAGCTTCCCGAGATCATCGAGTGTTGCCGCGCTGGCCACCTCGTCCGGGGCGGCCGCTATGACCGAATCCAGCGTCTCGATGGGGTTCATGTCGGGCGGGAGGTTAGACAGGGGGGTCACCCTCCAAGGAATGCTTGGAGAGCTGATACATGGCGATGGCAGCGGCCACCGCGGCGTTGAGGCTCTCGGTGGGCCCCGGCGTAGGGATGGTGACGGTAAGATCGCATGAGGCCACGATGTGTGGGTCCAGTCCGTGTGCCTCCTCGCCGATCAGGAGGGCTATCGGGGAGACGTCGACCCGCCGCAGAGGGCCTCCCCCGGAGGAGACGCTGGCCACCAAGGTGAAATCGCTCAACTCGTCGAGGTCGACGATCCCCTTCACCGTGGTCTGGAATTGGCCACCGGCACCAGCCCTGACTGCCTTCGGGCTCCACGGATCTGCCGACCCAGGCATGTGGGCAAATCCCCATCCAAACGCGGCGGCAGTCCTCGCCATGGTCCCGACGTTCCCGGGATCCGAGACTCCCACGGACACCAGCAGGTCGCGCGTGGTGTCGAGCACCTCGTCGGGGATCTCGACCACCGCCACCGGGCCGCGTGGCGATACGGTGCCGGCCAGGCGCTCCAGGGCCTTCCTGGTCACCGGGATGAAACCGCCGTACTCGGGCAGGTCGACGCCGTAGACGGCGGTGACGACGCCCCCGGCGGCTATCACATCGCGGATCAAGTCCGGGCCCTCGACCAGAGTGAGACGGCGTTGGCGCCTGGCCCGTGCACGGTGGAGTCGGGCGGCCTCCACGACTGCCTTGGAGCGATGGGATCGCACCGGCTCTATCACGTCAAGAGTGGCGACTCAGCCGCCCTTGGCCACCTCGACCAGGTGGGCGAAGGCGTCGGGGTCTTTGACAGCCATCTCGGCGAGCATCTTCCGGTCGACTTCCACCTCGGCAGCCTTGAGACCGGCAATGAGCTGGCTGTAGGTGGTCCCGTTCTGTCGGGCGGCGGCGTTGATCCTCGAGATCCAGAGCCTGCGGAAGTCGCGCTTGCGGGCGCGGCGATCCCGATACGAGTCCTGCATTGCATGCATTACCTGCTCATTGGCCGCCCCGAAACGGCGACTCCTGGCACCCTTGTATCCCTTGGCCCGCTCGAGGACCTTCCTGTGGGACTTCCTGCCATGGACTGCGCGCTTGACACGTGCCATTACGAATCTCCTTAACGACCGAGCTGCTTCTTGATCACCCTGGCGTCACCGGGGGCGAGATCGACCTCACCCTTGCGGCGACGAAACGTGGCCTTGCCCTTGGACAGGCGAAGGTGGCCACGACCGGACTGCCGACGCATGTACTTGCCGGAGCCGGTGACCTTGATGCGCTTCTTGGCGCCGCTGTGCGTCTTCATCTTGGGCACGAGAACCTCCTACTCGTCGTGCTGCTGCTCGTTGTCACGCGAGCTTCGCGACTGTCTGACCGGCGCCAGCACCATGGTCATCGACCCGCCCTCGATCTTCGGCTCCTGCTCGACGCTGCCGTACTCGGCGACATCCTGGGCAAGACGGTCCATGAGCTCACGGCCGAATTCGGGGCGTTCCCTCTCACGTCCCCGGAATCTGATCGTGACCTTCACCTTGTCGTGGCCCTGCAGGAATTCCTTGGTCTTGCGACTGGTGATGTCGAAGTCGTGCTCACCGATCCGGACACGCATCCGGAGCTCTTTTATCGTGGTCCGGGTCTGTTTCTTCCGAGCCTCGCGCTGTTTGACGGATTGTTCGTACTTGTACCGCCCGTAGTCCATGAGCCGGCAAACCGGGGGTTTGGCGTTGGGGGCCACCTCGACCAGGTCGAGGTCGAGTTGCTCGGCGAGCCAGAGCGCCTCGTTTATCTTCTTGACACCGATTTGCTCACCATCTGGGGCGACGACGCGGACCTCTTTGGCCCGTATCGCTCCGTTCACGCGCAACTCTGGAATGCTGGTTCCTCCTCTTGATCTGCAGTCGTCTCTGCCTTCAATTCGACAACGAAAAAGCAGCAGGCGGAACCCTGCTGCCACGAGAGAATCTTCTGACTCATCGCCGGGACCTCGGCTCGCAACGGCATCCGCACGGCTGGGTGGGGAGGCAGCAACCTCCGCTCTTTGCTGTTGGTTGTGGCGGTAAGGATACCAGTGGTCCCACCCCATCCAATATCGGGATAGCTCAGGTCCCCCTCAATTCCCGCAGTGCGTTGGCGGTGACGACGGCTGCATTCACTCCTTCGACACCCTTGTTGTCCTCGCCTTCCCCGGCCCGATCGACCGCCTGGGAGTAGTTGTGGACAGCAAGGATCGCATTCGCCACCGGAACCCCGGTCTCCAACGCCACACGGCTCACACCCCGGGCCGATTCCCTGACGACGATCTCATAATGATCGGTTTCCCCTTTGACCACTGTCCCGATTGCGACCACGGCATGACACCCGAACGCCGCGAGCTCCCGGGCCGCCAACGGCAGCTCGAGAGCGCCCGCCACCCTGACGACCGTCACCTCCTCGACACCAATGGCCTTGCACCTCTCGACGGCCCCGTCCACCAGGCGATCGGTGATCGACTGGTTCCACCGAGCAGCAGCGATCCCGACGTGAAGACCCCGACCGTCGGTCGTCCCTTCGACCACACGGATCATGCAGAGTGGTCCAGGTCGATCTCGTGACCCAACCGCGTTGCCTTGGCCTGGAGGTAACCACGGTTCTCATCATTGGCCGGCACCGAGATAGGGATCCGCTCCTGGATCGAGAGACCATAACCCTCGATTGCGGCCCTCTTCACCGGGTTGTTGGTCAATAGCCGCATCGATCGGACACCGATGTCGTACAGGATCTGAGATCCGACGCCGTAGTCCCTGTTGTCCACGGGCAGGCCGAGGTTGACGTTGGCGTCGACGGTGTCGAATCCCTCGTCCTGGAGCCGGTAGGCGGCCAGTTTGTGCAAGAGGCCGATGCCACGCCCCTCATGGCCCCGAATGTAGAGCACCACACCCCGGCCCTCCTTGGCCACCATCTCCAGGGCGTAGTCGAGCTGCTCCCCGCAGTCACAGCGAAGGCTGCCGAACACGTCTCCGGTGAGGCACTCGGAATGGACCCTGGTGAGGACACCCTTCCCGTCACCGATGTCGCCCATCACCAGGGCCATGTGCTGACGGTCATCGACGAGAGAGCGATAACCGATGCCGGCAAACTCACCATATCGGGTGGGGATTCGAGCCTCGACAACCCTCTCAACGAGTTTCTCCGCTGCACGGCGGTGGGCTATGAGATCGGCAATGGTCCCCAAGAGAAGACCGTGCTCCTTGGCAAACAGCTCGAGGTCCGGGAGCCTGGCCACAGTCCCGTCGTCATTCATGACCTCGGCCAGGACGGCTGCGGGAAACTTGCCGGCGAGCTCGGCCAGGTCGACGGCCGCCTCGGTGTGACCGGCCCTCTTCAACACCCCACCCGGCTCATAGCGCAACGGGTACATGTGGCCGGGCCGGGCCAGATCCGAGGGCTTCGTCGCCGGGTCGATGACGGCATGGATCGTTCGGCACCGGTCCGCTGCGGAGATCCCCGTGGTGGTTCCCTCTGCGGCATCGATGGAGACGGTGAATGCGGTGCGACGCACGTCGGTGTTCTTGGCGACCATCATCGGCAGCTCGAGCTCGTCGAGCCGCTCTCCGATCACGGGCATGCAGATGATGCCGCTCGTGTAGCGGAGCATGAACCCGATGCTGTCGGGCGTGGCGTCCTCGGCGGCGATGATGACATCGCCCTCGTTCTCGCGGTCCTCGTCGTCGACCATGATCACCATCCCACCGCGACCAATGGCCGCGATGATTTCCTCTATCGGCGCAAAGCTCATTCTCTGACCTTCAGGAGCCTCTCGACATACTTGGCCAGCACGTCTACCTCGAGGTTGACCGTGTCTCCTGGCTTTAGCAAACCCAGTGTTGTCACCTCGAGCGTGTGCGGGATGAGGGCAACGTCGAACCCGTCATCGGTCATTCCCGCCACAGTCAGGCTGACGCCGTCCACGGTGACGGATCCTTTCTCCACCAGATAGGGTCGGAGCGAGCCGGGCGTCGCGATCGTCATCACCGTCCCGCCTGAATCGCTCACGATCGACATCACCACACCGACGCCGTCGATGTGGCCTTGGACAATGTGACCGTCGAACCTCCCGTTGGCGGGCATGGGACGCTCCAGATTGACCCTCACGCCCGAGACCACATCGCTCAGGGTGGTCCGCAGCAACGTCTCGGGTATGACATCGACGGTCACCTCGTCCACCGCAGCCTCGACCACGGTCAGACAGACACCGTTGACCGATATTGATGCGCCTGTCGGAAGATCGCCGAGACCTGCGGCCCTGACCACCAGGCGAAGACCCGAATCTTGCTCGTCAACACTGCTGACCTCCCCTATCAGCTCGACGATTCCTGTGAACACTCAGTGCCCTATCTCGAATTCCACACGCAGATCGGGCCCGAGCTGCCGGGTGTCCACGATGACCACGTCGGTGACGTCCTCGATCGAGGAGAATATGCCGCCCAGAGGCGACAGTCCGGTGCCCCCACCGATCCGTCCCCCAATGTACACCACACCCCGACTCACCACACCTGAGCGCCACCAGGCTCCGGCCAAGGATGCACCTCCCTCGACCAGAAGGGACAGGTACCCGGCGTCGGCCAGGGCCCGACTGGCGGCACGGGGGTCGGGTCTCCCATCTCCGTCGACGATCAGCAGCTTCCCGGTCGGGGTTGAGATCTCATGCGTCGCGATCACCAAGGGGTGTCGATCCCAGAGCCGGGCAGCGGCGGGAAGCTCCCCAGTCCCGGCGACGATGACCGGTGTCGGCTGTCGACCCTCGTAACCGGGGACCCGCACATCGAGACGGGGGTCATCCGCGGCCACGGTCCCCGAGCCGACCACGATCGCGTCATGTTCGGCACGGAGACGATGGGCGTCCTCCCGAGCGGGCTCCGAGGTGATCCAGTGCGAGCTGTGGTCGACCGCGGCCAATGAGCCATCCAACGTCATCGCATACTTCAGGCTCACCAGTGGCATGCCCGTCTCCCGATGATGGAAATAGGCCTCGTCGACCAGTCGCGCCTGGGGGTCGTCGAGGACTGACACCTCGATGCCGGCCTGTCGGAGACGCTGCACGCCCGTGCCGGACACTCGCTCGTCGGGGTCCAGGACGCCTATCACCACGCGGGCTACCCGCTCTGAGATGAGTCTCTCGACACAGGGCGGGGTGAGCCCCTGATGGGTACAGGGCTCCAGCGAGACATACACCGTCGACCCTGAGGCGTCGCCGGCCTGATCGAGAGCCACGACCTCGGCATGACGCTCACCGGGGCCGACATGACTGCCTTCGCCCAAGACCCGGCCATCGGGAGACACCACGACTGCGCCCACTCTGGGATTGGGATGGGTTCGATGCCGCCGCGCCAGCTCGTAGGCGCGTTGCATGAGCCCTTCGGCTATCACCTAGCCCGTGCGCCGATCGATGCGGTAAGTCGAGCCTGGCTGCTTCTTGGCGAACTCTTTCATCTCCACCGCTATCGCCGACGCCTCCCATTGGGTGCCAATCGCACGAACGTCGGTTGACGCTACACCCAGGGACAACGACACGACCGGGAAGGCATAGCGCTCCCCCCTTCGGTCGATGACCTCGATGTAGCCGCGCAATGCATCCGCGGTGTCATACAGGTCCAGGATCCCGTCGTCAAAGCGCTCGATCACCTCTTTGCAGAATGACTCGGCGACCGAGGGAGGGATCATCGCAACGAAGTCGTCACCACCGATGTGGCCCACGAATGCACCCTCGATCCCCAGGTTCGCCGCAGCCTGGGTGAAGCAACTCGCACAGAAGCGGATCACCTCGTCGCCACGCATGAAGCCATAGTGATCGTTGAACGCCTTGAAATTGTCCAGGTCACCGTGGACCAGAGCGAATGAGGCGTTCTCCTGGATCGACCTCTCGATCTCGGCGGTGATCTTGAAGTTGCCCGGGAGACCGGTCAGAGGTGACAGGTCCCGGGCCGCCTGGGTGCGACGCAGCACGGCACGCACCCGGGCAGTCAGCTCGGTTATGTCGAACGGCTTGGTTATGTAGTCGTCGGCGCCCAGCTCGAGGCCTCGGACCCTGTCCTCGGGGAGCCCCCGAGCGGTGAGGAGGATGATGGGGATGCTGGCGGTGGTGGCCTGACCCCTGAGGCGATGCAGGGCGGTGAGACCATCCATGCGGGGCATCATGATGTCGAGGATCATGACGTTGGGCGGATTCGAGACTGCCTTCTGTAGGGCGTCCTCGCCGTCGACGGCGGTCTCGACTTCGAAGCCGTCGAGCTCGAGACTCACCTTGACAACCGTCAGGATGTCGGGATCGTCATCGGCGAACAAAACTCTTTCAGTCATCTGATGTCAGACGCCCTTCTCAACGATTGAACGGCCGCAGCCGGGTCGTCTGCCCGAAATACTGCGGTTCCAGCCACCAAAACGGTGGCGCCGGCTGATGTGGCCTGGCCGGCAGTCTCTGGGGTAATGCCGCCATCGATCTGAATATCGGTCCTCAATCCGCGGTTCTCAACCCATTCTCGGGCTTCCTCGACCTTGGGTAGGACATCGGGGATGAACGTTTGACCACCGTGGCCGGGCTCAACCGACATCACAACCACGACGTCACATTGCTCGACGTAGGGAGCTATCGCTTGGAAGGGGGTCACCGGGTTGATGACCAGCCCAAAGTCCAAGCCGTTCTCGACCGCTCGCTGTTTGGCCCGGGTCGGATCGGGAGCCGCCTCGATGTGTACCGTGACCAGGTTGACGCCGGCCTTGGCCAGCTCGGGGAGATAGGCATCGGGGTTCGTGGTCATGATGTGACAGTCGAAATAGAGGTCGGTCACGTCTCGAATTGCTTCTATCACGGGTATGCCAAACGAGATATTGGGGACGAAATGGCCGTCCATGACATCGAGATGGAGCCAATCGACGTG
>DASWKM010000008.1:0-35852 GCA_036396635.1 Acidimicrobiia bacterium | reverse complement strand
AGGATCGGGATGGAGTCCCCGGACAGCCCAAACGGGTAACCACGGCCGTCGTACCGCTCGTGGTGGTAGAGGATGGCCTCGGCGACCTTGGCATCGAGCTTGTTGCGAGCCATGGCAAACCCCAGCTCGGGATGGCGCTGCATGAGCTCCCGCTCCGACTCGCTGAGTGGCCCCGGTTTGCCAAGGATCGCAGGGTCCATGTGGATCTTGCCCACATCGTGCAGGACCCCGGCGAGGGCGAGGCGATCCAGGTCATCTACGTCGAGCCCAATGCCGCGCCCGAGGTCGACCGACAGGTTGGAGACGCGATGGACATGGCCATGCAGGTCCTCGATGACGTCTTCCATCACCTCGATGAGGAAATTGTTGGGGATGTCCATCATGCCAACTCCACCGTGAGGAGTCTCACAGGGACTAGTCCCATTGTGGATAAGTCGTGAGTCTCATTTACCACAACGAGTGATATTGGTCGCAATGAGTGATGTTGTCGAGGATTTGTCTCGACACCAAGGGCTCAGTCGCGGTTCTCGAGCTTCTCCACGTAGTCGGCCACTGCGGCCTGATGCTCGGGTGTGGAGTGGGCGATCGCCTGCAAGGCAGCCGAGAACTCCAGGAAGCCGTCCAGGTCCATGCTCCTCGCCTGGCGGAGCAGGCGCTTGGCCATGACCACTGCCGGTCGTGGCTTCGAGGCGATGCTCTGCGCCACCGCCATCACTCGCTCGGCCAGTTTGTCCTCTGGCACGACTTCGAGCAGCACGCCATAGCTCTCGGCCTCGGCGGAGGTGATGAACCGGGCGGTCAGGGCCAGCTCGGTCGCCCGCTGCCAACCCACGACACGAGGCAGTAGCCAGGCACCGCCATCGCCGGGGATGATCCCCATCTCGATGAACGTATGGGCGAATCGAGCGTTTCGGGAGCCAAAGCGGAGGTCGCAGCCGAGAACCAGGTCGAAACCGGCCCCGACCGCGGGGCCGTTCACCGAAGCGATGGTGACCAGGTCCGTGGTCGCCATGAGACGGGTGAGCTGTTGGATCGTGTCGCGGTACTTCTCGGTCATCTCCGCCGGGTTACCCGAGAAGAGCCCTTCCCTCGCGGCCATGTCCTTGACGTTGCCGCCGGCGGAGAATGCCGGGCCCTCGGCGTCGACCACGACGACTGACACCTCGGGATTGGTCTCCGCCTCGTCGAGTGCATCGAGGAGCTCTTCGATCATGTCCTCACCGGTGATCGCGTTTCTGATCTCGGGTTGGGCCAGTGTCACGACCACCACCCCGCCTTCGGTCCGCGTTTTGATCGCGCTCAAAGAAGACCCCTTTCGCCGGCCCGTTGCACGAACGCTGCAGCCCGCACCGGGTCGGGTCGACTGTTGGCGTCACCATCGGCCTTGATGGCGGAACCGACGATGACGGTGTCGGCAACATCGAGGAGTCTGCCCAGATTCGATGTGCTGGCACCTGATCCGATGACGATACGGGTTCCCGCCGGCACCGCCTCCTTGATCACGTTGGCCTCATCGAGGTCGGGCTCGGCACCGGTGCCCGACCCGGAGACGATGACCGCGTCAGCGAGCCCACGCTCCACCGTGTCGGCGGCGGCCTGGCGAGCGCTGGCCCCCTGAGGGGGGCTGGCGTGCTTGACCATGACATCGGCCCAGATCTCGACACCTGGCGCCAGGGATTTCCTTCGTCTCTGGATCTCGGCCGCCCTCCCCACGACAGGCCCCTGATCTGTGTACATCAGACCGGTCAGGACGTTGACTCTGACCATCCGAGCTCCGGTGGCGGCGGCGATCGCGATTGCGGACAAGCCGTCGTTTCTCAGAACGTTCACCCCCACCGGCACCCCGGTCGACATCACCTGGCCGACCGCGACCGTCATCGCTGCGACCGTCTCGGGTGGCACGGAGTCTGCGTAGAAGGGGGCATCGCCGAAGTTCTCGACCATCAAGGCAGGGAACCCGGCGTCGGTGAGGATGGCGGCGTCGCTGCCGGCGGTGTCGACCACCTCGTCCATGGATCCGCCGAAACGAGGTGAACCGGGGAGGGCGAGCAGATGGACCATCCCCACCAGGTTGGGGATGGGCCCGATCACAGGAACGTCTGAGCGAGATCTATCGCCTTGGCGGCGAAGTCACCTGTGACCTTGAGACGGGCCTTCTTGGCGTTGAGGCGCCGAACGGCAAGACGCGCCCAGTCCGAGGCAGAGCCCTTGATCAGTTGGTCGGTGTCGGCGGGACCGTAGACCCACTTGGAGTATCCCGGGCCGATGACCTCGACCCGAACCGGCTCATAGTGCTCTCCGGCCTGTTTGAAGGCATAGGGGAGGGTCTTCCATCCGAACCAGCAGATATGACGGATGCGCGGTGTGTCCTCGACTTCGATCCCGAGAGTCGCATAGATGTCGAGACCATGCATCCAGGTCTCGGTGAGGCGGAAGGTGGCGAATGTCCTGGCGCTCATGTCGCCCGCGATCCAGGAGAGTCGATCCTCGCCGTTCATGTGAGAGAGCGGCTCCACCACCTTGGCCCTGCCGCCACGCCACCACTCGATGACGTCCTGGGGGCGCATGGAACGTCCCTTCTTGATCGGCCTCTGACGGAGTGGCTCGATGTCGGACGCCGCCTGCCATTCGTTGATCCGCGCACCTCCTTGGAGGGCATCGGCGCCCAGATCCTCGAAGTCGGCCAGATGAGCGATCGTGTCCCGCACGCTCCACGGCTTGTTGGGGGTGACCAGGTCCCAGACCTTGATGGGAATCCGCTGCAGGGATTGATCCAGGAACTGCTGTTCGGCAACCAAGTCGGAGAGGATGTCGCGCACCCTCGAATTCTAGTAGGCAAACATGGTTTACGGCCAGGCGGGAGGGGTCTCTACCAGGGCCTTTCCGCCTGCTCTTCTCTCAGGCTCGGCGGGATCTCGGTGGTTTCGGGGAGACGGGCCAGCTCATTGAGCCGATCGACCAACTGGCGAAGACGTCCGAATTGACGACGGTCGAACTGAAATGTGATGCGGTCCATGTCGAGGGCGTCGTCGTCTTCGATCTCTGCCTGGTTGGGGCCGATCGTCTCGATGTCTCCCTCGGTGACGATGTCGGCGAACTCGACGTTCAACACGGCGAGCTCCTCGCTGGTCGGGCCCTGGCGAACACGGAGTATCAACTTTCCCGCCGTGAACCTCTGGGAGTGGTAGTTGGAATAGAACTTGAGGATGTGGTCGCATGCCTCCTCGGGGTCGGTGGTGTGGAGGAACAGCGACATGTCGGGCTCGGAGATGAGACCGCCCCTGATCAGCCGGTCCCGCACGAAGTGGATGATCGGGCCCCAGTACTCCGAGCCATCGGCTTCGAGAAGCACGATGGGATGGAGGTCCGACTTCCCGGTCTGGAACAAGGTCAGCAGCTCGAAGGCCTCGTCGAGCGTCCCGAATCCCCCAGGGAGGATGGCGAATGCATGTGACTCCTTGACGAAACCGAGCTTGCGGGTGAAGAAGTACTTGAAGTTGACCGTCCGGTGCTCGGCGACGTACTGGTTGGCCTCGGCCTCGAACGGCAGGCGAATGTTGACGCCATACGACCGCTCCAGACCGGCCCCCTTGCTCCCTGCCTCCATGATCCCTGGCCCGGCGCCGGTGATCACACCCCATCCGTGACTGGCGATCATCGAGGCAAAGTCGAGCGTGAGCCGGTAGTTGGGGTCGTCCTCTCCGACACGAGCCGACCCGTAGATCGTGACCTTTGGCTCCGTGTGGCGGGAGAAGACCAGGTTGGAGTAGCGCATCTCCTTCACTGCGGTGTTGATGAGCTTGAGGTCGCCCCTCGTGGCTCCGTCGCGATGGAGCTTGAGCGCAGTGGTGACCAGCTCGGCGATCAGGTCCTGATTGTCGTTTTCGGAGGCGTCAGCGACCAGTTGACGAAGACGCTCATCCAGTTCGGGGTTGCCGAGGTCGTAGGGCACGGGCCAAACGTACCGTGCGTTCCGCATTGGGGTTGCCGGATGTCGCGGCCCATTCTGTGCTCCGTGGTGATCACATGTGATCATCCACGCATTAGGAACGCTAGAACGGAGCGGCGGACGGGCCCTTTCTGACGACGGCGTTCCAGACCGTCTCGTAGTGGTCGCGGTCGAACCGGTCAACCTGGGGGAGCACGAACTCCTCCCAGGCATTGCGCAGGGGGTCCTGACGGTCGGCGTATATCAGCAGGCCGGTGGGGAGCCGGTCGAGCACCGATCGCAAGGAGAGCGGCGTCTCGACACGTGTGACGCTGTCGGATGCGTCGAACGAGGCATTGATCTCCACGGTGAGACGCGCGATGGCGCCCACGTACACTTCCTTCAGCTTCGGGTAGCGACGCTCGAGCATGGCCTTGATCTGGCCCTCGCCCGGGAAAGCCTTCTCCCATATCACCCAGCGATCGGCGAATGCCTTGTTCAACGTCTGGGTACCGGCATAGTCGCGGATGTCGGTGGGGTTCATCGTGCCGAACATCCTCACGTCATCACGGAGGCTCACGGTCTCACCGTTGGGGAGATCGAGGGCGGCGTAACGGTCGAGCAGGCCGTGGAGGGCAAACAACGTCTCTGCACCCGCCGCGTTGAGCTCGGACAGGTTGAGCAACGCCGGGCCACGCAGGGCCCGCGTGATGTCACCGTCACGCCAACGGCTCTCGGTCCCGCCTTTACCGTCACCATGGAGATGGGTGGAGCCGATCAGCGTCACGTCGCGGACCTCACCTGTGAGCGGGATCCGGAAGTAGGGGAGACCCATGAAGGCGGCGAACTGCTCGATGTCGTGGTCCTTGCCGGTCCCCATGTGGCCCCGCACCGCGACATGTAGGGGTACCAACCCATCGGCGCCGGCACGCCGGGCCTGTTCGACCTGGGCGAACCGATAGAGCATCCCCAGGTCCACGTAGTGCGGGTCGGGCTCGGGGATCTTTCGGACGCGCAGGTCGACGTCGGCCAGGTCGGCCCCCACCGAGAACTTCTCGAGCTCGATTGGCGGCCCCTCACCCGTCGGATCCAGGAATGTGACTGTCTCAGGCAATTGATCTCTCCTTGTTCTGGTGCTCCGAGGCCCGCAGCCACCAGCTGTCCATGCCGGAGAAGGCGAGACTCCTCCTCAGGGCGCCGCGGGTGCCGTCGATCATGGCTTTGGCCAGTTGATCCGGCATCTCGACCACTTCGTGACGCCGGTAGGCCAGATCCACCGTGTGATCCCCGATGCCGATCCCGATGACGGTGGTACCGCCGGCCTCGATCGATTCCACCGACCTGGCCAGCGCACCCACCGAGCCGCGGGTCATGCCATCGGCCAGCACCATGAGGATGCGGACGTCGGCTCCGAGCCGGCCCATCCGCTCGGCGGCGTGGATCAGGTTGAACTCGTCCACGTTGGCCGCCTTCTCGAAGAGTGAGACCGGGGGAGCCGAGCGGGTGTCCCTTCGGGCGAGGGTCGACGCCGCTCGAGGGTGCATGGCTGTGAAGAACAGACCGGCCAAAGTGGACTGAGAGTCGCGCCAGCGACGATCGAACGGTTTGACCATGTAGTGATTCACGGTCGAGATCAAACGGTCGGCGGCCGAGCCCTGTGACCTCTTCAGCCCGGCGGTGGCCGCAGACCTCGCTCTCACATAGGTGTCCTCGGTGTCGTCGGGACGTGCCGCAAAGCCGCGATTGAACACGGCAACCTCGAAATCGATCTGGAGCTCATCACACAGCCTCGCCATGCTCCACGCTCCGAGCAAGGCCGCCGGCATGGCCCATTGGGTCGTGGCCGTAGCCCGGCGACCGGGACTGAGCATCGAGGCCGAGCCGTCAACCAGGAGAGAGACGGCATAGTGACGATGAGTGCGCGACGCTCGCCGCTCGTAAAGACGCTGGTAGAGGCCCGCTCCGATCAAAAGCGCGGCGTGCGGCGAGACGTCGCCCTGGTCGAACCCAGAGCGCAGGCCACGCCGCTGGTTGGCGGCGAACAGGGGGAAGAGCTCACCCGACACCTGCCGCTGGTCCACCGACCAGCGTTGCGAGGCGTCGTCGATCGCGGCCACGCCCTCGGTGCCAAACCCGGAGAAGGCTCCGGGAATCGGCGTCACCACGAGCTTTCCCCCTTGCCCGGTGGGCAGGAACACCTGCGGAGCCTGGCTGACCCGGAGCAACTGCTCGGTCGACTCGTCGTCGGCAACGTCGGAGATTCCTTTTCTCCCCGCCACCCCCGACCGCGCATCCGCGGCGCGCCGGGTGTTCTGGTACGACTCTGCGTCGGCCACGATCGGGGCGACGAGACGAACGATGTCGACGCCCTCTGCAGCCTTCTCTGCGTCCATCTTCTCTGCCGCCCTGCGCTGGGCATTGCTGGCGGTCCCGGGGACCTCGGTGATGAGGCCATTGGCCCTGGCGATGGCCTCGAGCTCGATGGCGAGACGGGCCACGTACCACGGGTCGTCGGACTCTGCCGCCTCTAGGCAATTGGGGGTGGCGTCATCCAGGGCGACGGCGGCATTCGCCTCGAATCGTCGCTCCAGGACCTCCCGGTCCACGTAGCCGGCGGTGAGCAGAAAGCAGCCGAGGACGAACTGGCCGAGTGCGCCAGATCTCTGGATCGCCTCACCGAGCGAGGAGAGGTAGAGGTCCTGGAGGACAGAGCGCGCCCCCGGGTAGATCGACAGGCCCTGTGCCTCCTGGCGTGCGTCCTCGAGTGAGAAGAAGAGCACCTCTGCGACCGGTTTCTCGGTCCTCTCCAGTGCGGTCAACAGGTCCAGCTCGGCGTCGGGGATCACCCCTCCCTCGATCGGCCAGTCGTCGGGCAGGAGTCGGACGTCGTCGAGCTTGGTCGAGACCAGATGCATGACCTCATGGAGCGCTGAGGCCAGCGCGACCTCGTCGGGGGTGACCGGCGCATTGCGGTGGTATGCGGCCTGGAAGATCCGAGGGTCACAGACGATCTCGTCGGCGGACGCCGACGACTCGGGCCCGAGACGGACTCTCAGGTTCGGGTTCTCGGAGAGACTGCGGGCGAGACGCGTCACCGCAGGGGCGACCTTCTGGTACCGGCCGACCACGGCCTCGATGACCCGGTCCTCGGGCCCGATCAAGTCGGTCAGGAATGTCTGGTCACGTCCGCGCACAAGCCGTTCATTGTCTCACGTCTTGTCAAGCCGCCAACACCGAAGACTTCCGCCTTGGGCGGCGTCCCCTTTACCCTCTGGGGGTGCATTACGACCTCACCACGCTTCCCAGCGGCCTGCGGATCATCACCGAAACCATGCCATCGCTCCGGTCGGTGGCGATGGGGTGCTGGATCGACACAGGGTCACGTGACGAGAACGACAACGAGGCCGGTGTATCTCATTTCCTCGAGCATCTCCTCTTCAAGGGGTCCGAGAAGCTCTCGGCCCGGGAGGTGAACGAGACCCTCGACGCCATCGGCGCCGAGTCGAATGCCTTCACCTCCAAGGAGGCGACGTGTTATTGGACCCGTCTGCTCGACCAGGATCTCGCAGTCGGCTTCGACATCCTCTCGGAGATCATCCAGCGCCCGGCCTTTCGGATGAACGAGATCGACTCCGAGCGCCAGGTGGTGGTTGAGGAGATCAACATGAATGAGGATGACCCCTCCGACGTGGTTTTCGAGAACTTCTCGACGGCTGTCTTCTCGAGCCACCCTCTCGAGGCCCCGGTGTTGGGAACCCGTGAGTCGATTCGGGGGATGACCCGCGACGACATCCACGGCTATTGGAAGCGTCGATACGGCGCCGGTTCGCTGGTGGTGGCGGCGGCAGGCTCGGTCGACCACGATGCGCTGGTCGAGATGGTGGCCGAACGTTTTGGTGAATGGTCCGGGGAGAACGTCGAGCACCAATTCGCCCCGGCCGCGGTGCTTCCCACGGTCCAGCTGACCAAGAGAGACACTGAGCAGGCCCATCTCGTTCTCGGAGGGCCCGGCCTGGCTCGGGCCGACGAGAGACGTTGGGCATTCGAGGTCCTCAACCATGTGATGGGGTCGGGGATGTCTTCCCGTCTGTTTCGCGAGGTGCGTGACGAGCGTGGCCTGGCCTATGCCATCTACGGGTTCAAGCTGGCGTACGCCGACAATGGCGCCTGGGGCGTCCATGTCGGGACCACGCCACATCAGACCGACACTGCCCTGACCGTGATTCGGGAGGAGCTGGCAAAAGTCGTCGAGGAAGGCATCACCGATGAGGAGCTGGTGCGGGCGAAAGGGTCGATGCGTGGCGGTCTGGCGCTGTCCCTCGAGGACTCCAACAGCCGTATGGTTCGTCTCGGCCGTGACGAGCTGGCCGGGATGCCCCACCTGTCGGTGGACGAGCGGCTCGCCAAGCTCGAAGCAGTTGACCTCGACGCGGTGAGATCGGTCGCTGCTGACCTCTACGGGGCATCAACCAGGGTGATGGGTGCGGTCGGCCCCTTCGAGAACGGCGAGCTCGACCGTTATCTCACGGTCTGAGCCTTTGGGACTACTCGTCGAGCGTGAACTCGACCGAGGCGGGTTTCTCCCCGATGTTGATGACGCCGGCGAGCGGGTCGCCCGGTCGCTCGATCACCAGGGCGCCACCGAGCTCGTTGACACCGTCGCTCGACGGCCAGCCAAATGCCTTGATCATCGACACACCAGGGCCGAGCGCGGTCCAGAGAATCGACTCCTGAGATTGGGTCAGATCGATCAGTCTCTCGGCGCCCGCGGTGGGAGAAACGTCATCGCCGGGCCCCCCCGCCGCAAACACCGCAACGGCGCCCCCTGCCGTGAGCAGTGTGAACACAACGGCCATTCCCAGCCCGGCGAGACGACTTGCCACCACGCTCTGCATTCTGACATCACGCTAAGTAGCGGCAGGGTGATTCAGATGACTATTTCGACTAAGAACGAAAGGACTAGTCCGTAGGTCACGGCCAGGACCGCCGTCACCAAGACCGGACCTGTCACCCGACGTCGCCGATTGTCGGCATGACGGGCGAGGAAGAACCCGATGACCACCCAGAAAGTGATGTCGAGGGGCCAGGCCACCACCAGGTCGCCAAAGGCGACACCGAAGACCGCCGAGATCGGCAACCCGGCGTAGAGCAGGGTGAGGGCGAGAGTCTCACAACCGCCGTCACACCCGCCTTGATTGACCAGGTTCAGGCCAATTGCCATGAAGACGAGGGCCAGACCCACCAGGAATGCCGTGGCGATCGCGGTGTTGCGACAGCCCTGTGGTTCTCTCTGTGAGGGCACGGCGCCAGATCGTATGAGCATCGTCGGTCGAAGGGATACTCATGGGTAACCTCGGGTCAACCAACGAGGAGGCATATTGACATTCCGTGACGCCCTCTTGGTCCTGCACATCGCCGGTGCCGGGACCTGGCTGGGGGCAAACGTGGTCCAGGCGGTGGTCTCACCGATCGCGGCCCGGGCCGGGGCGGCCACTCTGAGTGGCTGGTATCGGATCACATCAGCTATCGCTTCCCGGCTCTATGTCCCGGCTGCGATCCTCATCCTGGTCACCGGTGTGCTTCTCGTGTTGCAGAGTGATGACTACGGGTTTGGGAGCCTGTTCGTGACCATCGGTTTCGCCATGATCGTCATCGGGGCATTGCTCGGGCAGTTCGTCTTTGGACCGGGAGGGGATGCTGCCGCCGCAGCGGTGGATTCGGGGGATGCGGCGGCGATCGAGGCCACGGTGGGCCGACTCACGCGATGGGGCCTGGTCGACACCGTCCTGATCCTCTTCACCATGACGGCGATGGTGCTCCGTTGGACGTGACGGTTGGGGAACCCGGTTATCGATCCGTCATTCGGCCGTGCCGGTCCGGACGTCGGGGGCGCCCATCCTGGCTGCGTCAGCGGTCCGGTCGTCCGGCTGTTCCTGAGAATCGAGCTCGGCCTTGACCCGAGCCATGTAGTGGGCCACCTCCCGATCGACGGTCGACCCGTCCCATCCCAGGAGCTCACCCATGATCTCCGCGGTGGCCGGGGCCGCCTCGGTGCCGCGATGACGAGTCTCCACCGAGATCCGGGTGCGGCGGGTGAGGACGTCGTCGAGATGAAGGGCACCCTCGTGGGTGACCGCGTAGGCAGCCTCCGCCTTCAGATAGGGGGCGTCCGCCACCAGGGCCTCACCCCAGCCGGGGCATTGGGCGATCAGAGCCTCGACATCACCGATCAACGACCCGTAACGGGAGTGCAATCGGTCGTCCTGACGTGACTCGGCGCCGATCAGCGCCAGCTCGACCGTGTTCGAGGCGGGTACCGGGCCATCCAGATAATGGCCGATGGCATCGACTGCGTCCTTGGCCATCACCCGGTATGTGGTGTACTTCCCACCGGCCACGCTCACGAGCCCGTTGCCGCGGTCGATGACCGCATGCTCACGGCTCAGCTTCGATGTCTCCTCCGACTCGCCCTTGAGCAGCGGGCGCAGGCCTGCATAGACGCCGACGACGTCCCCGGCGGTGATCGGATCGCGCAGGGCGGTGTTCGCCCACTTGAGCACGTATTCGATGTCAGACCGGCTTGCCGCCGGATGCGCTCGTCGCAGTGACCATGGGGTGTCGGTGGTCCCCACTATCCAGTGCCCGTCCCAGGGGATGACGAAGAGCACGCTCACCTGGGTGCGAACGAGGATCCCGGTGTCCGACCTGATTCGGTCCCTGGGCACGAGCAGGTGGACTCCTTTGGATGCCTCGACATCGATCCCCCTCTCGCCGGAGAACGCCTCGATGTCGTCGGTCCACACGCCCGTGGCGTTGATCACCGAGCGCGTGGCGATGGAGATCTCCGTGCCGGTCTCGAGATCGAGGGCCCTCACCGTTGCGATGCCACCGTCGTGCCGATCGAAGCCAGTTACCCGGGTGCTGCTCGCCACCAAGGCGCCGTGTGCCGCCGCAGTCCTGATCACGGTCATCGTGTGCCGGGCGTCATCGACGACCGAGTCCCAGTAGAGGATCCCACCTTTCGCATCGAGAGCAGGGGCGAGTCGTGCCACCCGTGACCGGCCGAGATGGCGGTGCCGCGGGAGGGGGTTGGCGGCGAGACGCGCCAGGATCTCGTAGAGCAGAATCCCGCTCCCGACGTAGAGCCTCTCCCAGATCCCACCGCGCAACGGGTAGATGAAAGACACCGGTCGCACCAGGTGGGGGCAGATGGTGCTCAGCATGAGGTTGCGCTCCCGCAAGGCCTCGCGCACCAGGGCGAAGTTGAGCTGCTCCAGATAGCGAAGACCCCCGTGGAACATCTTCGATGACCGGCTCGAGGTGCCCGACGCGTAGTCCCGCTGCTCGACCATGGCGACCTTCAGCCCACGGGCGGCGGCGTCGAGAGCAGAGCCGGCACCGGTGACGCCGCCACCAATGACGACGACGTCGAAGGTGGTCGCGGCCATCTCCTGAAGATGAAGTCTGCGCTGGTGGGCGTTGAGCGCCGAGCGGTCGTCGTCGGGGAACACCACGACACCTTACGATCAGTCCGATGAAGATCGGCGTGCAGCTCCCCGAGGTCGAGCGAGAGGTCAGCTGGAGAGAGATTCGTGACATCGCTCGCGTCGCCGAGGACGGTGGACTCGACTCGATATGGGTCGGCGACCATCTTCTATACCGGGACGACGGTGTGACCAGGGGACCGTGGGAGGCTTGGTCCCTGATGGCAGCCCTGGCCGAGGCAACAGAGCGAGTCGAGATCGGGCCGCTCGTCGCGGCAACCTCGTTTCATGCACCGGCGATGATCGCCAAGAAGGCGGCCACGGTGGACGAGATCTCCGGCGGCCGGCTGATCCTTGGTCTCGGCGCGGGTTGGAACAAGGTCGAATACGAAGGCTTCGGCTTCCCCTTCGAAAACAGGGTCTCCCGGTTCGAAGAGGCGTTCACGGTCATCAGGACGCTCATCCGACAGGGTTCGATCGACTTCGACGGCGAGTTCTACCGGCTCCGCGACATGGAGCTGGTGCCTGCGGCGCGACCGGATATCAAGCTCCTGATCGGCTCGAATGGCCCCAGAATGCTCCGCATCGCCGCTCCCCACGTCGACATGTGGAACACCTGGTATGCGTGGTTTGGCAACCGGGCCGCGGGTCTCCCGTCTCTGATCGGTGAGCTGGAGAGTGCATGCTCCGACGTGGGGCGTGATCCTTCCACGATCGAGAAGACGGCGGCGATCTATGTGCAGCTGCCTCGGGGCACTGGCCGGGTCGGTGGGAGTGGGGAACGACCGGAGACAAACCCGATCACCGGATCCCATGATGAGATGGCTGTCTCGATTCGCCAGTTCGGCTCGGTCGGGATCGATCACCTCCAGGTGGTCCTCGACCCCATCGATGCGCCAGGCGTGGAAGAACTGGCCGAGATCGTGGGCCTGGTCAGAGATGGTTGAATAGGGTCGCGTAGATGAGGCTCACGACCAACAGCTTCCCCGCCGGCGGTGTCATCCCCGCCCGATATGCCTTTGCCAGACACGACCCCGAGAACAGGGTCAGGTTGTCGGACAACGTCAACCCCCAACTGGGGTGGTCTGAGGTCCCCGAGGGGACGAAATCGTTTGCCCTGATCTGTCACGACCGCGACGCGCCCGGCGTGAGAGACGACGTCAATCAACCCGACCGCGAGGTCCCGGCCGACACGCCACGGCTCGACTTCTTCCATTGGGTGCTGGTGGATCTCCCGGCCGACAAGACCTCTATCGAGGAAGGTGAGTTCGCCGATGGTGTGGTGGCAGGTGGCCGTCAGGTCGCCGAAGGCCCATACGGGACCAGGCAGGGTCTCAACGACTACACAGGGTGGTTCGTGGGTGACCCCAGCATGGTGGGCAATTACTATGGATATGACGGCCCGGCGCCCCCCTGGAACGACAGCATCGTCCATCGTTACCGGTTCACCGTCTACGCCCTCGACGTGGATCGCGTCCCCGTCTTCGACGTCTTCAGCGGGCACGACGTGCGGGATGCCATCGAAGGTCATGTGCTGGGTGAGGCCGCGGTGGAGGGCACCTACACCCAGAACCCCCGTCTTCTCTAGGAGAGCTGGCACCTGAGTGCAATGAACACCCTATAGGCGGGTTCATACACGAGGGACGGTCAGGTCTCGGTGACGGTGACCTTTTGGACCACGACCTCCTCAGTGGGCCGGTCGGAGCGGTCGGTGTCGATGGTGGCGATGGAGTCGACGGCATCCATCCCCGAGGTCACCTGCCCAAAGATCGTGTAGGTGTGGGGGAGCCCCACATCGGTATGGCAGATGAAGAATTGGCTGCCGTTGGTATTTCGTCCGGCATTGGCCATGGCCACCGTCCCCCTCGAATAGCTCCCCGGCCCATCGGTCTCGTCACGGAATCTGTAGCCGGGGCCGCCGCGGCCAGTCCCGGTCGGGTCACCACCCTGAATCATGAAGTTCTCGATGACACGATGGAATGTGACGCCGTCGTAGAAGCCGTCCCTTGCCAGGAAGACGAAATTGTTGACGGTGAGTGGTGAGCGGCCGGCATCGAGCTCGATGACGATCTCACCGTGATTGGTGTCGAGTGTGGCGGTATATGCCTTGTCGGCGTCGATGGTCAGGTCGGGGGCGGCATCGTATTGCTTGGGCATGGCGTCCTTTCTGTGCGCTGTGGTGATCACAGGTGATCACCACAGCATTAGGAGCGAGTTTATGGGAAGGCGAGCCTTGCGATCACCTCGGAGAATGCCTCGATCGAGCCCTCGGTCGCCACGTCGGGGATGCTGACGATGGAGTGCTGGGCACCGGCCTCCGAATAGAGGCCAAACAGTGTGACCAGGTCGTCGACGGTCCCGGCGTTGGTTCTCTGCATGTAGGTCTCAGCCGGTGTGCTGCGCTCGCGCAGGCGGTCCACCCGCTCGCGGAGGTCCTTGCGGTCGGTTGCGGCCATGGCAGTCATCAGATGGGTCACCTCGATGTCGGTGCGATCTCTCCCGATCTCGACACAGTGCCGATCGAGCACGCCCACCTTGTGGCGGATCCTCTCTGGGCCCCCGAGCAGATTGCAGGCGTCGGCGTACCGGGCCACGAGTCGTAACGTCCTTCTCTCGCCTGATCCTCCCACCAGGATGGGGATCGGATCCTGGACGGGTCTTGGATAACAGATCAGCTCCGGTGCGTTGATCAGCCGCCCCTGAAATGAAGGCGTCCCCTTTCCCCAGAGCAGCGGCAGCATCTGAAGGGTCTCCTCGAGGAGGGCGTATCTATCTCTCACCGCGGGGAACTCGATTCCATAGCCGGTGTGCTCCTTCTCATCCCAGCCCACCCCGAGCCCGCAGATGGCACGACCACCCGAGAGAACGTCGAGGGTGGCCAACATCTTGCCCAGAACCACCGGGTGCCTGTGGGTGATGCCGGTGACCAGCGTGCCCAACCGGAGCGATCTCGTGGACCCGGCCACGAAGGAGAGGGCGGTGTGCGCCTCGGGTATGTCCTCCCAGGCCCGCCCGACCTGGGGTATCTGGCGGAAGTGGTCCATGACCCACATGTCCCTGAACCCGGCCGCCTCGGCGCGTACGGCCACCGACGCCAGCCGGTCGCCGAGGTCTCCCTCTCCCCAGTTGAAACGGGACACCATCAACCCGAAGGTCTGTGTGGTGGACGGTACGGCACCGCGCCGGGCGTCCTCGGCGCCGCCCGCCGCCACGATCGGGGTGACCACCGCCACGGGTCGCTCGGTGTGGATCCCGTCGAACCCGTCGTCCACCAGCTCATTGGCCACCGTCCTCATCCGGCTGATCTGCTTGCGCAGCACCGTGATCGGGATCGACCGGTCACGGTTGGCGTTTCTTCGCTCACAAATCTCGGCAGGGGTGTCGAAGACGATGGCATGGGCGGGAATCTGGGATCGGTGGGCAAGGGCGATCCAGTGTCGCCGCGACTCGCCATCGAAGCCGAGCGTGTCGATGACGGTGGTCAATCCCCGCCTCATCCTCTCCTCGATGACTCGGTTGAGGATCTCGAACGCAGCCGTGCTCGCCGTCTGATCGTCCTCACCCGCCCCGACCATGGCGCGCAGTGCGTCTGACGACACCACCTCATTGGTGGCGAAGTGCTCAAGAGCCCAAGTCGACTTGCCCGAACCGCTCGGGCCCACCATGACGATCAGACACGGCGCGGGAAGCCTCAACTCCATCGACCGGTTTCTAATCCGCGGGCCGGTAACCTTGCAGTCGTGACCGACACACCTGCAGCGCCGTTCGGGCTCCTGGCCACCGCGATGATCACACCATTCACCGCCGACGGCGCCGTGGATCATCAGCGTGCCTGGGACCTCGCCCGCCACCTCACCGACGAAGGTACGGACACCATCGTCGTCGCCGGGACCACCGGGGAATCGCCGACCCTGAGCGATCAGGAGAAGCTGGCTCTGTTCAAGACCGTCATCGACGCCGTCGCCGAGAAGAAGACGAGGGTCGTTGCAGGCACCGGGACCTACGACACCGCCCACTCGGTCGAGATGACAGAGAGGGCCGGAGAGTTGGGGGCCGACGGTGTCCTGGCCGTGACCCCCTATTACAACAAGCCCACCCAGGCGGGCCTGGTCGGACACTTCACCGCGATCGCCGACGTAGGCGTGCCGGTCATGCTCTACAACATCCCGGGACGCACCGGGCGTCTGATCGAGGTCGACACGCTGAGCACCCTCGCCGATCATCCCAACGTCGTGGCGGTCAAGGACGCGGTAGAGAGCCTGGACTTCACCTCCACCACGGTCAATCGTGTTCCCGGCCTCCCCGTCTACTGCGGTCAGGACAGTCTGACCCTCCCGATGCTCGCAGTGGGGGCGGTAGGTGTGGTGTCGGTGGTGTCACATCTCGCCGGGCCGACGATCAGGGCGATGATCAACGCTGCTCACCGCGGGGACTACACCGGGGCCAGGCGTCTTCATCATCAGCTCCTGCCCCTGTGTCACGCATGCTTCCTCGAGACCAACCCCTCTCCGATCAAGGCCGCGGTGGGTCGCTTCTGGGGACCGGTTGGCGATGTGCGACTCCCGCTGGTGGCGGCCGGTGAGGACACCATGTCGGCGATAGAGAAGGCGATGGGGGCGATCCAGCCCTCGTGAGTGTCTCCGTAACGTTCCTCGGCGGACTCGGGGAGATCGGTCGCAACTGCGCCGCGATCGAGATCGACCGAAAGATCGCCCTGATCGACGTGGGCCTCATGTTCCCCGAGGAGGACATGCTCGGTGTCGACCTCGTCTTCCCCGACTGGTCCTGGCTCGTCGATCGGAAAGCCGACGTGGAGTGCGTGGTCGCCACCCACGGTCATGAGGATCATGTGGGAGCCCTCGGCTACTTTCTGCGTGACGTCCAGGTCCCGGTCTATGGAACGGAGCTCACCCTCGAGCTGGCCGCGGGCAGGATCGACGAGTTGGGTGTCCAGGGTGATCTGAGAACCATCGACCAGACGAAGTGGATCACCCACGGTCCGTTCAAGTTCATGCTCATACCCGTCAGCCACTCCGTGCCGGAGGCGTCGGCGATCGCCTTCGACACCCCGGAGGGGTTGGTGCTCCACTCAGGCGACTTCAAGCTCGACCCCACTCCCATCGATGGGCGCCCCACCGATCTGCCCGCCTTCGCGACGCTGGGCAGGAGGGGTGTTCGGCTGCTCCTGGCCGACTCCACCAACGCGGAGAAGGAGGGGTTCGAGCCCTCCGAGAGCTCGGTGGGCCAACCCATAGCCGATGTGATCCGTGACGCTCGGGGCCGGGTGATCGCTGCCTGCTTCTCCTCTCATGTCCATCGTGTGCAACAGATAGCCAACGCCGGAGTTGCCGCAGGTCGCAAGATCGCGTTCTTTGGCCGCTCGATGCACAGGAACACCACCATCGCCGCCGACCTCGGGATACTCGACATCCCGGCGGGTGCGGTCGTCGACATCAAGGATCTGGGGGAGTTGCCCGATGCCGAGCAGCTGCTCATCACGACCGGCTCCCAGGGCGAGCCGTTTGCGGCCCTTTCCCTGATGTCACAAGGCCGCCATAGGTTCGTCGAGCTCGACGCCATGGACACGGTCCTGATCTCGGCCAAGCCGATCCCGGGGAACGAGACGGCGGTCTCGAAGGTCATCTCGAACCTGATCCGAAGGGGTGCGACCGTCGTTCACGGGCGAAACTCGCACGTGCACGTCTCGGGGCACGCCGCCCGGGAGGAATTGCTGACATTCATCAACCTGGTTCGGCCCGCCACATTCGTCCCGATCCATGGCGAGTACCGGCACCTGGCCGCACACGCCGACCTGGCTCGAAGGATGGGGGTCAAGACCGTCGAGGTGCTCGAAGACGGCGACAGGATCGTCATCGATGGCAAGAGGACCCTGGTCGAGCGTCGGGCCGTGCCCGCCGGGTATGTCTACCTGGACGGCTCCGCGGTGGGAGACGTACAGAGCGCAGTGCTGCGTGACCGGTCTCATCTCGCCGACGAAGGAGTGGTCGTGGTGACCGTGGGCATCGACCACGGCACGGGCGAGCTCGTCTACGGGCCTGACCTGGACAGCCACGGTGTCATGGACGACCCGTCGGCTGTCCTGGAGAAGGCTGCCGAGGCGGTGCGAAGCGCCATCGAGTCACATGAGACCGGCAGGACCGACCACGCCGAGATGCAGAAGACCGTTCGGCAAGCGGCAGGCAAGGTCATCCGCGCCGAGACCGCCCGCCACCCGGTGATCATCCCCGTCGTCATGGAGGTCTGACGGCACCGAGTGAGCCGGGTTCGACCGCTCAGCGCCGATCCGTCTCGGCCACACCCACCTCCACCAAGACCTCGTCGAGGCCCTTTCGGTGCAGATCGGGGACGACACAGCCATCGGCCGGATAGCCGATCGGGAACATGCAGAACGGCCGCTCGTTCTCGGGTCGGCTCAACAACCTGGTGAGGAATGCCATCGGGCTGGGTGTGTGAGTCAGGGTGGCCAGTCCCATGTGGTGAAGGGCGGTGATGAAGATCCCGGCCGCGATCCCGCATGACTCCTTGACGTAGAAGTGATGCAGTTTCCGACCATCTGTGTCGAACCCGTAGCGCTGCTCGAACAGCACCACAATCCAGGGCACCGTGTCGAGGAACTCCTTGTGCCAGTCGGTGCCGAGAGGCTCGAGGGCATCACGCCAGTGCCGAGGGAGGCGCCCTCCCTCGTAGTTGAGCCGCTCCTCCTCCTCGGCTGCCTCCCGGATCCGAAGCTTAAAGACCGGGTCACCGGTCAACACGAACGTCCAGGGTTGACGGTGGGCACCGGAGGGCGCCGTCGAGGCGGTTCGAATCGCCTGTTCGACGAGCTGTCGCGGGACCGGCTCGGCGGAGAAGAATCGAACCGATCTGCGTCGACTCATCTCCTCGTAGAAGAGGTCCGCCCTGTGGAGCTGGGTGGTGAGATCGAGCTTGTCGAATCGGAGAGGGATCATCGGTGCCGGCATGAATTCACCGTAATAAACCCGTCGTTGAGTATTGTCTGGTCCCACATGCCAACCCGGACATCCACCCGAAAGGGCTCCGGGCGGAGACGGGTGTCCACAGCACACAAGAAGAAGCCTCGAAACGGCACGATCCGGCCGGCGCTGGTGGCGGTCCGCGACTCGGTGAGAGGCACGCTCGGTCGTCAGACCGAGGACGTTTGGGGCCTGGTGTTGCTCGTGATGGCGACTCTGGTGATACTCGCCTTCTTCGGTCTTGCCGGCCCCTTCGGTGACGGCTTCGAGACCGGCTCGCGTTTTCTATTCGGCGTCTGGCGGTTTGGCATACCGGTGGCGTTCGCAGGCATCGGGATCGCTCTGATCGTGGGCAAACCACGTGATGGAGCCCGTCGGCTCGTCGCCGGGGGAGTGACCACCTTCATCGGCACCCTTGCTTTGTTTCACCTGCTCACCGGGGCGCCGGCCTTCCGGTCGGACCTCGACCTGGTCCTGGACCGGGGTGGGGCAGTGGGATCATTGATCGCGTTCCCGATGCGCCGCCTCCTCGGCCATTGGGGCGCATTCGTGGTTCTCGCCTCGACGATCGGGCTCGGCGTCCTCATCATGAGCCAGACGTCGGTGAGAGAGCTCTTTCACGGTGTCGTCGCAGTCCTGAGACGCTTGATGCGGGCGGCGAGGACGATCATGACGGTCGACCCGGCCGATCGGGGAGCGCATGTCGCCAGACCCGCCCCGTCGCTGCTCGAGAGCAAGCCACGTGGCAAGCACCAGAAGCCGACTGAGCGGCGACCGCTCAAATCCGAGCCGAGGAAGCTGCCCTCCCCGGTCACCCAGCCCGACCCGGACCCGATCGGGGTGACGGTCGACCTCTCCGGCTCCGAATACCGCCTGCCGCCACTGTCGCTTCTCGACGGCGGCACCGGCGGTGAGGTCAACAAACGCTCTCTGGAGGCGACGGCTCACCAACTCGAGGACACCCTCATCCAGCATGGCGTGGACGCCACATTGACCAAGATCGTCCCCGGCCCGACCGTCACCCGGTATGAGATCGAGTTGGCCCCCGGGGTGAAGGTCAACCGGGTGTCCAACCTCTCCCATGACATCGCGTACGCCCTCGCCACTCCCGACGTCCGCCTCCTCGTCCCTATCCCCGGGAAGTCCGCAATCGGCGTCGAGGTGCCCAATGTGAAACGTCGCCTGGTGTCGCTCGGGGACATCCTGGCCAGCCCGGAGGCGGCCCAGCCGGCGGGGCCGCTCACTGTCGGTCTCGGGATGGATATCTCGGGTCAACCCCGCCTGCTCAATCTGGCCGAGCTGCCCCATCTGCTCATCGCCGGTGCCACCGGCGCCGGGAAGTCCTCATGCATCAACTCGATCGTCACCTCTCTGCTGATGCGGACCAACCCCGACGACGTGCGTCTGATCATGGTCGACCCCAAACGCGTCGAGCTCGGCCAGTACAACGGCGTGCCCCACCTCTTGACGAGGGTGATCACCAACCCCAAGAAGGCGAACGAGGCCTTGAAGTGGGCGGTCGCCGAGATGGACCGTCGTTACGACCTGCTTGCCGATGCCAAGGTCCGTGACATAGAGGGATATCAGGAGAAATGGGACCGGGGCGGTCTCGATCGAGAAGGTTTCGATCGATTCCCCTACATCGTGATACTCATCGACGAGCTGAACGACCTGATGATGGTGGCCGGGCGGGAGGTCGAAGAGTCGATCGTCCGGGTCGCTCAGATGGCCCGTGCCGTGGGGATCCACCTGGTCATAGCCACCCAGCGCCCATCGGTCGATGTCATCACCGGCGTGATCAAGGCCAATGTCCCCAGTCGTCTCGCCTTCAGCGTCGCCTCACAGACCGACAGTCGGGTGATCATCGACGGCGCCGGTGCGGAGAAGCTGGTGGGGATGGGTGACATGCTGGTGGTGACCGCCAAGGAGCCACGCCCACAGCGGATCCAGGGGGCCTGGGTGAGGGAGACCGAGGTCCAGTCCGTCGTCGAATGGGTGAAGAATCAGCGTGAGGCCAGGTATCAGGACAAGCAGGTCCTCGAAGCTGTGGCGGCGGCGGCGGCAGCCGCGCAGACCGGTGACGAAGACGACGAGGATGCGCTGCTGATCCGCGAGGCGATGGATCTGGTGGTGCGCTCCCAGCTCGGCTCAACCTCGATGCTGCAGCGAAAGCTGCGCATCGGGTTCGCCCGGGCCGGCCGGGTGATGGATGCGTTGGAGCGCAAGGGCGTCGTCGGGCCGTCGCTCGGGAGCAAGGCACGCGACGTCTTGGTGACGGTCGAGGAGCTGGAAGCCCTGCTCGACGGTGAGCCCGCCTCGGTCTGAGCGCGATTTGAAGGGGCGAGCTCACGTATAAGCTCGCCAGCCGATTCGGCGGAAGGCACGACAAGGAGAATGGCGTGAGCTCACGCAAGTCGGGGCTGGGTCGTGGGCTAGATGCACTGATCCCCACCTCATCCGGCGCGACGTCAGGCGAATTCATGAGTCAGACTCGTGGTGTGAACGGGTCGGCGATGTTTACTCTGATCGATCCCGACGGGTCGGTGAAGGGCCCTCTCCCGGTCACCGTCGAGGAGATGAAGGCGCTCTACGCCGACATGGTCGAGGCGCGCACATACGACACTAAGTCGATGGCGATGCAGCGTCAGGGCCGCCTGGCAACGTACGCACCATTCCAGGGCCAGGAGGGTGCGCAGATTGGGGCGGCCGCGGCGCTTCTTGAGGGTGATTGGGTGGCCGGCACCTACCGTGACGCCGCCCTCAACTGGCGAGCAGGGTATCCGTGGGAGCTGCTGATCCTGGGTCGGACCGGTGACGAGCGAGGCGGGCAGCCGCCGGCCGGGGTCAACATCCTGCCACCTTCGATCACAGTGGGCGGGCACATGATCCATGCCGTCGGCCTGGCCTGGGCCGAGAAGCTCAAGGGGTCCGACCACATCGCCCTCACCTCGTTCGGAGATGGTGCCACGTCGGAGGGTGACTTCCACGAAGCGATGAACTTCGCGGCCGTCTTCGACACCCCGATCGTCTTCTTCTGCCAGAACAATGGCTACGCGATCTCATACCCGACTTCGGAGCAGACGAGATCGGAGACCATCGCCGCCAAGGCCGCTGCATATGGCATGCCCGGCCTTCGTGTGGACGGCAACGACGTGGTCGCGGTGCTAGTTGCGGTGCGCGAGGCCGTTTCGATGGCCCGCCGAGGAGAAGGACCGAGCCTGGTCGAGGCGGTCACCTACCGCATGGGACCACACACCACCGCCGACGACCCATCCCGTTATCGGGACACGGACGAGGGGTTGGAGTGGGTCGAAAAGGACCCTCTCACCCGTGTCAGGCGACTCCTCGAGCGTGAGGAGTCATGGAGCGCTGAATGGCACGACGAGCTCGAGGCCACGGCATCCGAGACAATCGAGAAGGCGGTGGAATGGGCCGAGGCCGTGCCCGAGCCGACCTTTGAGGAGATGTTGGGGCGGATGTACGCCCAGCCCACTCAGGGGCTGCAGGAGCAGTTGAGGGAGGGGGGCGATGGCTGAGGTGAATCTCGCCCAGGCGCTCAATGGGGCCCTCGGCACGGCGCTGGGATCGGACGACCGGGTCGTGCTGCTGGGGGAGGACATCGGCCGAACCGGAGGTGTCTTTCGGGTCACCGATGGGCTGCAGGAGCGTCATGGCCCGAATCGTGTCTTCGACACCCCGGTGGCCGAGTCCGGCATCGTCGGGGCCGCGTTCGGGATGGCGGTTGCCGGGCTGCGACCGGTGGCCGAGCTCCAATTCCTCGGTTTCTCGTATCCGGCATACGACCAGATCATCAATCACGTCGCCCGTATCCGGAATCGAACCAATCACCGTTTCACCGCCCCAATGGTCATCAGGATCCCCTATGGCGGCGGTATCGGCGCCGCCGAGCACCATTCGGAGTCGACCGAGGCGATCTACGCCCATATCCCGGGTATCAAGGTCGTGGTCCCCTCCACGCCCCGGGACGCTCGTGGGCTGATGCTCGCCGCCATCGAGGACCCGGACCCGGTGGTCTTCCTCGAGCCGATCCGGCTCTATCGGGCGGTCAAGGAGGAGATACCCGAGATCTACTACACGGTCGAGATCGGCCCCGTCAAGGTGGAGAGGCCGGGCGACGACGTGACCCTGATCAGCTGGGGGGCGATGATGAAGGAGACCAGGGCCGCTGCCACCGAACTGGCCCGAGAGGGCGTCTCGGTGGAGGTGATCGACGTGCGCACCCTGGCGCCTTTGGATCGGGTCGGGATCACCGGCTCGGTGGCCAAGACGGGCAGGGCGGTGATCGTCCACGAGGCTCCCCTCACCGGAGGGCTGGGCGGGGAGATCGCCGCCACCATCTCCGAACGTTGTCTCTACGCACTCCATGCACCGGTGCAACGTGTGGCCGGATGGGACACCATCTTCCCGCTCAAGCGATCGGAGGCGCACTACCTTCCTTCGGTCGACAGAATCGTGACCGCCGCACACCGGACGTTGGAGGTTTGAGTGGCCCGCGAGTTCAGGCTCCCCGACATAGGCGAGGGCCTCACCGAGGCAGAGATCGTTCGCTGGCTGGTCGCAGTGGGGGAGACGGTCGCGGCAGATCAGCCGATCGTCGAGGTGGAGACGGACAAAGCGGTCGTCGAGATCCCGTCCCCATATGCGGGGACGGTACTCTCCCACGGCGGTGCCGAGGGAGATGTGATCGGGGTCGGAGAGGTCCTGGTCGTGATCGGTGATGCCGGTGAGGCAGAGTCTGCCCCGCCCGAGGACAAGGTCGCCGGCGAGCCGGCACCCATCGTGGGGACCCTCGGCGAGGAAGCCGAGGTCTTGCACGATCAACGGGCTCCGGTCGCAACGGGGTCGGTGGCGGTTCAGGCCCTTCCCATCGTCCGCAAGCTGGCGCGTGAGCACGGCGTCGACCTGACCATGGTCGAGGCAACCGGTCCGGGTGGGCGCATCACCCGTGAGGATGTCGAGGCGGCCATTTCCTCCACAGGGCAGGAAGAGACGTCGGGGGAGGTGGATCGGCCGAGGCCAGAGAGGGGACCCGGCGCCGGTGGTGACGAACGAAGGCCCATGTCACGGCTCCGTCGCACCATCGCCGCCAACATGTCGAGGAGCTGGGCGGAAGTCCCCCACGTCACCACTTTCGACGACGTGGACGCCACACGTCTTCTTGAGGTGAGGGCAGCCCTCGGCGAGCGCCATGGGGTCAAGATCCCGATCGAGGCGCTGGTGATAAAGGCTGTGCTCCCCGCACTCGACGTCTTTCCCGAGTTCAACGCAACGGTCGACGGCGACGATCTCGTGCTTCGCGGCGCCCGCGACATCGGCATCGCGGTCGACACCCCGGATGGCCTGATAGTGGCGGTCATCCGCTCGGCCGATCAGCGGTCGGTGCTCGACCTGGCCGGCGAGGTGCGGCGGCTCGGGGAAGGTGCCCGCCAGAGGAGCCTCGCCCCCGGTGAGCTGACGGGTCAGACCTTCACCGTCTCCAACATCGGCGCGGTCGGTGGAGGGCACGGCACACCCATCGTCCCACCGGGCACCACCGCGATCCTCTCGGTGGGGATGGCCCGTCCCAAGCCCATCGTCTACGACGGGGACTTGGCCATCGCTCCGGTCATGCCCCTGTCGCTCTCCTATGACCACCGTGTCGTCGACGGTGCCCAGGGTCGCCGTTTCATGGCCATGGTGATGGAGAACCTGGAGGAGCCTGCCCTGTTCCTGGCGTCCTGAGATGCCTCATGTCCACGTGCTCCGATACGACGAGACCACCGGGGTGGCGCGCCGGGAGTACGACGCGGCCCTGCGTCGGGCGGGGCGCATCTGGAACATCGTCTCGATACAGAGTCAGCTCCCGGAGGTGATGCGCGACTCGATGCGGATCTACCAGTCGATCATGTACGGGCCGTCTCCACTCACCCGCGCCCAGCGGGAGATGATGGCCGTGGTCACCTCCCGGACCAACGACTGTCACTACTGAATACAGGCCCACCTGCACGACCTCCGGGCCGAGGTCGACGACCAGGAGACGGTGGACCGCATCTCTGCCGACTGGAGATCTGCTGGTCTCCCCGATGCCGACGTGGCGCTGTGCGAGTACGCCGAGAAGCTGACCCTGAGGCCGAGCTCCGTTGGCAGAGAGGACATCGATCGGCTGCGTGCGGTCGGCCTCGATGACGAGGGGATCTCCAGCGCCGCCCAGGTCGTCGCCTACTTCAACTACATCAATCGGATAGCCGATGGCCTGGGCGTGCCCCTCGAGGACTGGCTGGGCGAGGACGGAAGACCGAAAGAGCCCTAGCCTCCCGGTGATGAGCGAGGACACGAAGAAGAACGACAAGCCGAAGAGCAAGAAGAAGCAGAAGACTCCCGAGCTGAAGGAGAAGCGAGCCGCCAAGCAGTACGTCGGGACCTTTGGCGGTGTCGAGGTTGCCTACACTGCCACCGCCGCGACCCAGGTGTTCGAGGTCAACGAGAAGAAGGCGGAGTTCTTCTACGTCTCCTACACCAAGGATGACACCGACCCGGAGCAGCGCCCGGTGCTGTTCTGCTTCAACGGCGGGCCCGGCTCGTCCACCGTGTGGCTTCATCTCGGTTTGTTCGGGCCCAAGCGCATGCAACTCGACGATGAGGGCTTCAAGCTGGGCATGCAGGGGCGTCTCGTGGACAACGACCAGTCGATCCTCGATGTGGCCGACGTCGTGTGCGTCGACGCCATCGGCACCGGGTTCAGCACGACCGAGAAGAAGGACGACGAGGAGGAGTTCCACCACTTCAAGCATGACGTCGAGGCCTTCAGCCACTTCATCGTCCACTACCTGAACAAGAACGGGCGGTGGGGATCGCCTAAGTATCTGGCGGGTGAGAGCTACGGCACCTTGCGCGGCGCCGGTATCGCCCGCGACCTGTTCGCCACCCACGGCGTCGAATTCAACGGGATCGTCCTCATCTCGTCGATTCTCAACTACCAGACGTCGGGGACCGATCGCAAGACGATGATGGTCCATCCGGGCAACGATCTTCCCTTCGCCCTCTACCTCCCTACCTATGCGGCCACCGCCTGGTACCACGGGGTGCTGCCGGAAACCCACCAGTCGCGTCCGCTGCGAGAGTTGGTTGACGAGGTCGAGGAGTTCGCCCTCGGTGACTACTGGCTGGCATTGGCCCAGGGTGATCGTCTCGACGACGTGAAGCGCAAGGAGATCGCCAGTCGTCTCAGCGAGTACACCGGGATCGACGAGACATACATCGACCGCTACGACCTACGGCTCCACATCATGCGGTTCTGCAAACAGCTCCTCCGCGAGAAAAAGCGGACGGTGGGTCGCATCGATTCCCGCTACACCGGCATCGACCGTGTGGCCGATGGTGACAACCTGGAGACCGATCCCAGCACGGACGCCACCGGGGGCGTTGCCACCTCGGCTCTCAACAACTACCTGCGGTCCGAGATGGGGTTCGAGGCGGACAAGATCTACGAGATCATGTCCCTCAAGGTGAATGAGCGCTGGAACTACGAGGACTTCAAGAACCGCTACGTCGACACGTCGGAGATGTTGCGCGAGCTCATGTCACGGTCGAGGGGGACCAAGGTCTTCGTGGCCAATGGCTTCTACGACCTGGCCACACCACACTTCGCCACGGAGTACACGTTCGCGCACATGGGTCTCGACCCCGAGATTCGTGCCAATGTGCGTATGGAGTACTACGAGGCAGGTCACATGATGTACGTGCACATGCCGTCCCTCGTCGCCCTCGCCGGTCACCTACGGGAGTTCGTAAGAGAGACCCAATGAGGCGGATCGGTGTCCTCGGTGGGATGAGCTGGCAGTCGACGATCAGCTACTACCGATACATCAACGAGGAGACCAACGCACGTCTCGGCGGCCAGCACTCGGCCGACATCCTGATGTGGTCCGGCGACTTCGACCCCGTCGCCAGATGCACCGCTGCGCGCGACTGGGGTGAGCTCGCCCGGCTGCTGGTCCCGGCGGCCAAGTCGCTGGTCGGCCAGGGCGCCGAGCTGCTGGTGATCGCGGCCAACGCAGCGCATTCCGTGGCTGACGTGGTGGAGGCATATGGTGGCATGCCCGTCGTCAACATCATCGACGTCACCGCCCACCGGCTGCGAGATTCGGGGGTGGAGCGCGCCGGCCTGCTGGGCACGGCCGCGGTCATGGAGGAGCCGTTCTACCGTGAGCGTATGGAGGTGAACGGCGTGGAATGCCTGATCCCGTCCGAGGCGACCCGTGCCGAGGTGAACCGCATCGTCTTCGAGGAGCTGGTCCTGGGCGTGGTCGACGACGGGTCGCATCGGACGCTGATGGACGCCATCGACATCCTCGCCGACGAGGGGGCGGAGGGGACGATTCTCGGCTGCACCGAGTTGTCCATGATCCTGGACGAGGACGACGGCGTCATCCCCGGCTTCGACACGACGCGCATCCACGCCATCGCCGTCGTGGACGCCGCCCTCGCCTGAACCGCGTTCCCAATGCGGTGGCGATCAAGTGTGATCTCTAGGGCGCGGAGAAGGGGATTCACGTGAGCCCTCTTGACATCGCCCATCGCCCTGGCACATAATTCAACACATGTTGAATAAGAGGTCGTGACGTGCTGGCAATGATCGTCAAGGAGCTTCGTCAAGTGGCGAGGGACAGGAGGACGCTGGCGATGCTGATCGTCATGCCGGTGCTCCTGCTACTGATATTCGGGTACGCCGCCAGCTTCGACGTCGACGAGATCCCGACCGTCGTCGTGGGCGAGAGCGCTCGAGAAGTGGCGGATCGGCTTCCAGCTGGATTGACCGTCGAGAGCGTCGACGCCGAGGCGAGCCGGGACGAGGCAGAGGACGAGCTGGTGGCGGGCAATGCTCACGTCGCCGTCATCGCAGGGGAAGGCGTCGAGGTGCTCATCGACGGGTCAGAGCTCTTCATGGCCAAGGCTGCCGTCCAGATCGCCACCGCCATGGCGGCGCAGGTGCCCGGGCTCACCTATGAGGTGCTGTTCAACCCGACCCTCGACACGTCGGCGGTCCTGGTGCCCGGCCTGGCCGGCCTGATCATCGTCTTCGTGGGGACATTGGTCACCTCGATGTCCGTGGTCAGGGAGCAGGAGGCGGGGACCCTCGAGCAGCTCGCCGTCATGCCCTTCAAGCCGAAGGACGTGTTCATCGGCAAGATCGCCCCATACTTCCTGATCGCCGCGATCGACATCATCGTGATCCTGGTGATCGGAACTCTGGTATTCGATGTTCCATTCAACGGGTCGGCGATCCCGTTGGCGATCGGGGCCGTGCTGTTCTTGTTCGTCGCCTTGGGGGTGGGGGTCCTCATCTCGTCGGTGTCGGAGAATCAGGCCCAGGCGATCCAATTGGCGATCATGACACTGCTGCCGCAGGTGATGCTGTCCGGCATCATCTTCCCGTTGTCGTCCATGGCCCCGGCGGTTCGCTGGATCGGCTATCTGTTGCCCCTCACCTACTTCAACCAGGTGGCGAAAGGCGTGATGGTGAGGGGAGCCGGGATGGGCGACCTCCTCGCTGCTCTCGCTCTCCTGGCCGCGCTCGGGGGAGTGATCTTCGGACTGGCTGTGATCCGGTTCTCTCGCCAGCTTCGACCCGCGCCGGCCAAGGCGGCCGCATGAGCTGGGGTCTGGACTCGGTGTCCGTCGACTTCGGAAAGTTGGTCGCCCTGGATCGAGTCAGCCTGGAGGCTAGGCGAGGGGAGGTGGCAGTGGTCGTGGGTGGGGACGGGGCCGGTAAGACGACCCTCTGCCGTGCCCTCGTCGGGCTCACCAAGGTCAGCTCGGGTGAAGTCCGGCGCCCGGAGCGAACCGGGTTCCAGTCGGAGTCCTCCGGGGTGTGGGGAGACCTCACCGTGATGGAGAATCTCCAGTTCGTCGCCCGGGCATACGCGGTCGAGCCCACTCACGCCGCCGATCGCATCTCCCGGATCCTGGAGGTCACCGGTCTGGGCTCAGCCAAGGATCGGCTGGGACGGGAGCTCTCCGGCGGGATGCGTCAGAAGTTGGGGGTGTCGATGGCCGTCCTCTCCGAGCCGGAGCTCCTCGTGCTCGATGAGCCGACCACCGGCCTCGATCCCGTGAGCAGGCTGGAGCTCTGGTCATTCATCGCTCTTGCCGCGTCGGAGGGTCGGGCAATCGTGGTCACCACGACATACGTGGATGAGGCCGCTCGCGCCAGCTCGGTCTTGGCTCTCGACGAGGGCGCAGTCCTCGCCGCCGGGAGTGTCGACGACGTCGTGGCGGCCATGCCCGGCAGGATCTTCGAAGGAGCCGGCTATTTGGGCCCGAGCTCGTGGCGACGGGGGCGGAGCTGGAGAGTCTGGGCGTCCGACGGCGCCGATCTTCCGGGCCTGGTCGCGGCGACCCCTGACCTCGCCGACGTGGTGACGGTGGCGGCGCTGGCTCGTGAGGGGGCGCATCGATGATCGAGGCTGCCGACCTGTCGCGTCGTTTCGAGGACAACGTGGCCGTCGATCGCCTCTCTTTCGAGGTGGGGCGGGGCGAGATCGTGGGCCTGCTCGGGGCCAATGGCGCCGGTAAGACCACCACCATGCGAATGATCCTCGGTCTGTTGGCGCCTACCGCCGGGACCGTGATGATCGATGGCCTGCCGGTGAGCGAGGCGGATCGCCGATCCCTGGGCTACGTGCCCCAGAGCCTCGGGTTGTACCGCGACCTGACGGTTGCCGAGAACCTTGCCTTCGTGGCCGCCGCATTCGGGGTCCCGGTCCCGTCCCTGAATGGCGTGGGCATGGGTCACATCGCCGATCAGAGGGTCGGGGACCTTCCCTTGGGCCTGAGACGACGGGTCGCCTTCATGGCGGCACTCAGCCACCAACCGACGGTGCTGGTCCTCGACGAGCCCACCTCGGGTGTGGGGCCGCTGGGGAGGACCCGTCTCTGGGAGTCGATCCACGCTGCAGCGGATGAGGGCGCCGCCGTGCTCGTCTCGACCCACCACATGGAGGAAGCGGAGGAATGCGACCGGGTCGTGGTGATGGCAAGCGGCAGGGAAGTGTTGTCGGGCAGGGTGTCCGACATCGTGGGGGGCCTCTCCTCGGTGTCCGTGGTCGGCGCCGTCGCCGACGGCGACCTCCAGGCAATCCGAGCAACGGGCGGCACGGTGTTGATCGATGGTCGGGGATGGAGGGTGGTTGGCCTCGACGTCTCGAATGTGCGCGATGCACTCGGGTCACGAGCTGTGGTGTCGGAGGTCCCGGCCACATTCGAAGAAGTCTTCGTGTCGCTCTCGCGATGAGCCGTTCGGGGAGACGCTCCGGATCGCCGGATACCAGGTCGGAGATCCTGACCGCAGCCCGTTGGCTCTTCGGTGAGCGAGGCTATGACCGCACGACGATCAGGTCGATCGCCGGAACCGCGGATGTGGACCCCGCCCTGGTCCACCACTACTTCGGGAGCAAGGAGCAACTGTTTGCCGCTTCCATCGATCTGCCCGTGGCTCCTGCCGAGTTGGTGGCCGCGGTGTTCGCCGGCGATGAGGAGGCGGTGGGGCGCCGACTGGCCGAGACCTTCTTCCTGGTCTGGGAGGATGAGGCGGCGAGGGCTTCGCTTCTCGGGATCCTCCGCTCGGCGATGGGAGGTGAGGACCAGGCAGTCGCGGCGTTTCGCCAATTCATCACCGGGGAGATCGTGAGACGTGTCGCCCCACTGATTAATCGGGAGGACGCTCCCCTGAGGGCCCTTCTCATGGCCTCGCACCTGGTAGGGATAGCCATGGCTCGCTACGTGGTCCGCCTCGAGCCGATTGCCTCGGAGCCCATCGACCGGATCATCGAGTTGGTGGCCCCGCGGATTCAGTCATACCTCGAATGAGCCGGGCCACTAGGGCGAGTGTGACTCCAGCAGTGACAGCACCTCCGGCATGTCGAGCTCCGGATAGGGGTCGGCGGCGAGCAGGCCGAGGATCCTGGCCTGAGACCTCGCCGAGACGATCACCTTGTCGCCCCACCGGGAGGCCAGCTCGTCAGGCGGCATGCGGCAACAGCCCGGGTCGGGGCATGTCGAGGTCTCACGGTTGGAGGTCTCGCGGCCACGGAACCAGCGGGCATCCCCGAAACGGACCCCGAGGGTGATCGCTCGGGCCGGGTCACGGCCAGCTTCGATGTGGGTGGTGCAGAAATACGTCCCCTCGGGTGTATCGGTGTACTGGTGATGGGTCCCGAATTTCTCGTGTGAGCCGAAGGTCAACCTTGCACCCCATCTGCGGCATAGACGTCGGGTCTCCATCCCACCCCAGTCGTCGTGGGGGACCGGGGCGCCATCGTTGGCGTAGCCCTTGATGACTGTGCCCATGTCGTCACTGACGAGTAAGTGTGAGCCGATCCCGAGATGCCGGGTCAGCAAGTTGGCGGTGCGCCATGCCGCCATCTCGTACGAGACATAGAACAGCTCCTTGACGTCCTCGACGTCGATGTCGTGGTTCTCCTTGGCCACCAGGAGCCGGGCCAGCACCGAGTCCTCGGGGGCAAGCACCGCAGCGGCGAAGTAGGCGGTCTCCATCCTCTGTCTGAGGAAGGTGGCGAGGTCTGGCTCCTGCTCGTGACCGAGGACGAAGCCGGCGAGGGTCTGGAGGACGGCCTTTCGGGCTTGACGGGTCCGCAGCTCGTTTCGCTGCGCGATGTAGATGCGCCGGCTCTCGACGTCGATGATGGACCGGGCGAAGGCCGGCATGTCGTCGATGAGCATGAGCTCGAACCCGATGCTCGCCGTGAGGTCGAGGAGATTTCGTGAGGAGAACGGCCCGTCGCCGGTGTACTTGGAGGAGTGCAGCGCTTCGCGCGCCGCCGCCTCGATGTCATCGAGATAGCCGTCCCTCTCCCGGAGATCGGCGTGAACTGCACCGTTGGCGCGGCGCACGTCCTCTGACCCGGCCGAGCCCAGGCTCGACCTCTCTCTGATTGCATCGTGCAGCCCGACGATGTGAGCCAGGGTCTGGTTGTCGACCTTGGCCGAAGGCTTGATGACGGGGAGGTCGAGGGATTCGAATAGGGAGCTCTCCTGGGCTCGTATCAGTGAGATCTCGAGGGAGTCGCGACGGGTCGGCGGGGTGGCCTCCAAAAGCTCGGCGATATCGACATCGAGGGCGGCGGCGATCTCCATCATCAGCTTGACCTTTGGCTCCTTCTTTCCGTTCTCCAACAGCGAGAGATATGGGGCTGGCTTGTCGACCCGTTCGCCCAGCTGATCCAGGGTCAGCTCCGATCGCTGGCGAAAGTGACGCACTCTCCGGCCCAAGACCAGTGGATCTAACCGCTGAGGTTCACTCATTTCTGCTCCTCTGTGAAAGATTGGAAGATCTTATCAATGAATTGAACAGATTTCTCAGAGGATGAGCAAGAAACTGCCAACCCATGAACCAATTCCGTGAAAGTGATCTCGAGCGGCGGGTCCTCACCGACGAGGCGGTGGCCTTCCTCATCGACATCGAGAGCGAGTTCGGTTGGCGTCGGGGTCGACTCCTCGAGGCGCGTCAAACACGGCAGCGCCGGATCAGCGGGGGGGAGCGGCCCGAGTTCCTCGAGGAGACCGCATCGATCAGAGCGGGCGACTGGGTGATCGCTCCGGTTCATCCCGATCTCGAAGACCGTCGGGTCGAGATCACCGGGCCCGTCGATGCCAAATTGATGATCAACGCCCTCAACTCCGGGGCGGAGGTCTTCATGGCTGACTTCGAGGACGCCACCACCCCGACCTGGGACAACCTCTTGCACGGGCAGGTCAACCTGGTCGAGGCACACAACCGCACCCTCGCTCTCGACATGGGGTCGAAGCGCTATGAGCTGAACGACCGGGTCGCGACGCTGGTGGTCAGGCCACGCGGCTGGCATCTCGATGAGAAGCATTTCCTGGTCGAAGGTCGCCCCATGTCGGCCTCCTTGTTCGACTTCGGGCTCTACCTGTTCCACGGCGGCCGAGCCGCCATCGCCAACGGCACCGCTCCTTTTCTCTACCTGCCCAAGCTCGAGTCCCATCTCGAGGCGCGTCTGTGGAACGACGTGTTCATCTGGGCCCAGGATCGTCTTGGCATCCCGAGGGGGACCATCAAGGCGACCGTTCTGATCGAGAACATACTGGCGGCCTTCGAGATGGACGAGATCCTGTACGAGTTGCGCGAGCACGCCGCCGGGCTCAACGCCGGGCGATGGGACTACATCTTCAGCGTCATCAGCAAATTCCGGGATAAGCCCGGCCTCGCGCTGCCGGACCGGGCTCAGGTGACCATGACGGTCCCGTTCATGCACGCCTACACCGAGCTGATGATCAAGACCTGTCATCGTCGTGGTGCGCACGCCATCGGCGGGATGTCCGCATTCATCCCCAATCGCCGTGATCCCGAGGTGACCGAGAAGGCGATCGCCGCGGTCACCGCAGACAAGGCCAGGGAGGCAGAGGCCGGTTGTGACGGCACCTGGGTGGCCCATCCCGATCTGGTCCCGGTGGCTCGAGAGCGATTCGACATGGTGCTTGGCGACCGACCCAACCAGGTCGAGCGCGGCCGGGAAGACGTCCATGTCTCTGCTGCTGACCTTTTGGACTTCGATTTCCCGGGGGACGTCACCCTCGAAGGTGTTCGAGCCAATGTCTCGGTCGGAATCCGCTATCTGGCCGCGTGGCTGTCCGGCAACGGAGCGGCCGCCATCGACGATCTGATGGAGGACGTGGCGACTGCGGAGATCTCCCGATCACAAATCTGGCAATGGGTCCGACACGGGATCGCCACGTCTGAGGGAGCCGGGGTCACCGAGCCGCTCATCCGTGCCATGTCGGGAGAGATCACCGACCGACTGGAGGAGGAAGGCCACCACGAGCATCTCGAGACCGCACGCAAACTATTCGAGGAAGTCGCCCTGTCCGATGAGTTCGTCGATTTCCTGACCCTGCCCGCCTACGAGCACATCAACTAGGAGAAACCTGTGCCGAGCATCACCCATGAAGTAGCCGCCCTCGCCCGCGACTGGGAGACCAACCCCCGGTGGCAAGGCATCGCCCGCGACCACACACCCGAGGATGTCGTCCGTCTCCGCGGGAGCCTGTTTGAGGAGCACACCCTGGCCCGGATGATGTCCGAGAGGCTCTGGGAGCTGCTCGAGACCGAGGATTACGTCAATGCGCTCGGCGCCCTGAGTGGCGGCCAGGCGGTGCAGATGGTCAAGGCCGGTCTCAAGTCGATCTACCTGTCGGGCTGGCAGGTCGCCGGTGACGGGAACCTGGCCGGGGAGGTCTACCCGGATCAGTCGCTCTACCCGGCCAACTCGGCTCCCGAGCTGGTCAGGAGGATCAACAACGCTCTTCGTCGCGCCGATCAGATCCACTGGGCCGAGGGCGACGATCGCCTCGATTGGTACGTCCCCATCGTCGCTGACGGGGAAGCCGGGTTCGGCGGCGCCCTCAACGTGTTCGAGCTGACCAAGAGCTTCATCCGGGCAGGTGCCGCCGGGGTGCATCTCGAGGACCAGCTCGCCGCGGAGAAGAAGTGCGGTCACATGGGAGGAAAGGTCCTCGTCCCGACGAGCCAGCACGTCCGCACCCTTCGAGCGGCCCGTCTCGCCGCCGACGTGATGGGTGTTCCCACGATCATGGTGGCCCGCACCGACGCCAACTCGGCGACATTGCTCACCTCGGACATCGACCCCCGCGACGCCGAGTTCCTGACCGGGGACCGTACCGCCGAAGGCTTCTTCGACGTCCGGAGCGGGCTCGAGTCGGCGATCGCCCGCGGGCTCTCCTACGCCCCCTACTGCGACCTGATCTGGTGCGAGACGGCCAGGCCCGACCTCGACGAGGCCCGTCGCTTCGCCGACGCCATCCATGCCCAGTTCCCTGAGAAGATGCTCGCCTACAACTGCTCGCCATCCTTCAACTGGAGCGCCCATCTCGACGAGGGCACCATCTCCCGATTCCAAAAGGAGCTGGGGGCGATGGGCTACCGGTACCAGTTCATCACGCTCGCCGGTTTCCACGCCTTGAACGAGTCGATGTTCGAGCTGGCCAGCGGGTACGCCGAGCGTGGCATGCCCGCATATGTCGAGTTGCAGGAACGCGAGTTCGCCATGGAGGATCTGGGTTACACCGCGACCAGGCATCAGCGGGAGGTCGGCGCCGGGTATTTCGACCTGGTCAGCCAGGTGATCGGCTCGTCATCGACACTGGCGCTGCGTGGCTCGACGGAAGAAGAGCAGTTCTAGACCAGCGAGCCGGCTGTCTGCGTAGTTTCACGACGATGGTCGACTGCTCTCACATCGACACCACCTGGCACAAGGTGGCCGACCTCGACGAGCTGGCCGAAGGGCGGGTGAAAACGATCACCGTGGGCAAGCGCTGGCTGGCCCTGACCCACTACAGGGACTCGTATGGGGCCCTCGACAACCACTGTCCCCACCAGGGCGGGCCGCTCGGGGAGGGCTCGATCGAGAAGGGCTGGCTGCGTTGCCCCTGGCACGGCTACGACTACAACCCGCTCGACGGCAGCCCGCCCGCCGGTTTCGACGACGCGCCGACCTGCTTCGCCACCGAGATCCGCGCCGACGGCGTCTATGTCGCCCTTCCCCCCGACTCGCCACGCCAACGGACGGTGAGCGACGTCCTGGTCGAAACCATGGTCAACTGGGGTGTCACCCATGTGTTCGGGATGGTCGGTCACTCCAATCTCGGATTCTCGGACGCCATGCGCGAGGCCGAGGAGCGGGGCGACCTCACCTTCATCGGGATCCGGCACGAAGGCGCCGCATCGTTCGCCGCCAGCGCATACGGAAAGCTGACCGGCGAGTTGGCCGTCTGCTTCGGTATCGCCGGTCCCGGCTCGACCAATCTGATGACCGGGCTCTACGACGCCAAGGTGGACCGGGCCCCGAGTCTGGCCATCTCCGGTCAGGTGGCGTCCAGTGTGAAGGGGAGAGGTGCCTTCCAGGACCTCGACCTGGCAGCCGCCTTCTCCGACGTCGCCCGTTATTCGGAGACCGTGCTGCCCGGGGGCAACTACGCCGAGGTGATGAGCCTGGCTTGCAAGACTGCCATCGTCGAGCGGGAAGTGGCCCATCTGATGCTGCCCGACGAGGTCCAGGTGCTTCCCTCGTCTGCCCGTGCCGGTGTCCGAGAGGGGCGGACCGGATCGAATGAGATCAGCCCACCGGATGACGTCGTGGACGCTGCGGTCAGGCGAATCGCGGCGTCGGAGAGGCCACTGTTCATCGTCGGGGCGGGGGCACGACACCACATGGAGCCCATCATCCAATGCGCCGAGTCGATCGGTGCGCCCGTGGTCACCACGTTCAAGGCGAAGGGTCAGATCCCCGACTCTCATCCCCTGGGATGCGGTGTGCTCGGTCGAAGCGGGACTCCGATCGCCTCATGGTTCATGAACGAGAGCGACCTGCTGGTCGTCTACGGCGC
>DASWKM010000007.1:0-4288 GCA_036396635.1 Acidimicrobiia bacterium | reverse complement strand
ACTGCCTTCTCGCCGCTGGTCCCGGACGCCTCACGGGGTCGGATCGGGTTGTTCAACCAGAGGTCCGTCCCCTGGACCAGGGCGTGGGCCATGTCCATGTCGTAGTCGGGGATGAAGGTCAGCCGGCCATGCGCGTGCTGGCCCGAGGCCGCTCTTATCACGTCCGCCAGGAGGCCCTTGCCCGGGCCGTCGAGGGGATGCGCCTTGCCCGCGAAGAGGAAGTGCACCGGGCGGCTGTCGTCGCCGAGCAGCTCGCCCAGCACCTCGGGCCTTCTCAACACCAGCGTGGCCCTCTTGTAGGGAGCGAATCGTCGGGCAAAGCCGATGATCAACGAGTCCGGGTCGAGAATCTCCCCGGTCCACCCATGAACCATACGAGCGAGGTGCTCGGAGGAGCGACTGCGCGCCTTGAGCAAAGCATCGTCATCGATGGCGTCCACCCGCTGCCACGCTTCCGTCTCGCCCTGCGCCCAACCATCGCCCAGGGTCTGATCGAAGAGCTCTTGAAAGTGATCGGCGGTCCACGTGCGGGCATGGACGCCGTTGGTGACGAATCCGATCTCGTCGCCGATCCCTACGCCGGCGAAGAGCTCCCGGCTCACCTCACCATGCAGTTGAGAGACGCCGTTGGCCGCCCGGGCACTGCGCAGGCAGAGCGCTGCCATGTTGAACGTCGCAGGCTCATCGGTGTCGGCACCCAACTCCCAGAGCTCGCTCACGGGGACGCCCCATCTCTCCGCCCATGGGTGCAGGTAGGGGAGCATTATCTCGGCGTCGAAACGATCGATGCCGGCCGGCACCGGTGTGTGGGTGGTGAAGACCAGCCCGCTCCTGACTCTCTCACGGGCCTCAGCCAGGCCGATGTCACCGATTACGCGGTCGATCAGCTCGAGGACGATGAACCCTGCATGTCCTTCGTTGAGATGATGGAGGTCGATGCTCCAGCCAAGCGCGGCCAGGGCTTTGGCGCTCCCGACTCCGAGGACCATCTCCTGGCAGAGGCGGTGCAGCCTCGATCCGGCGTACAAGCCATCGGAGATCAGGCGGTCTTCCTCCGAGTTCGACTCGAGATCGGTGTCCAGCAGGACGAGCGGGACCCGGCCGACATCGAGACGCCAGACCCGGGCTGAGACGTCTCGTCCGGGAAAAGGGATGTCGACGACAATCCCCGTGTCCAAGGCGCCGACCAGCTCCGGTACCACCTGGTTGTAGATCTCTGTCTGCTGACCATCCTCGATAACCTGTCGGAAGACACCCTCCCGGTAGAAGAGCCCGACTCCGGCGAGTGGCAACCCGAGATCACTGGCCGTCTTGAGATGGTCTCCTGCCAGCACGCCCAACCCGCCGGCGTATTGGGGTAGGGATGCAGTGAGGCCGAACTCCGGTGAGCAATAGGCGATGCTGGGGTCACGGGCATCCGAGAGCACCGATTCCAGGTCGCCTATCTCGAACGACAGCCTCGCCACGAAGTCGTCATCGGCCGACAGCTCTTCGAGCTGGGTGTCGTCGAGGGCGGCAACGATGGCGGCGGGATGCGATCGGGGCTCGAAATCTGGTAGATCGGTCAGGAGCCGACGGCAAGACGGTGTCCAGGTCCACCGGTGGTTTGCCGCCAGACGCCAGAGGTCGTCCCTCAGGGCTTCGGGGCTTAGACTCACGACTCTCCTTCTCGCGATGAAGGCCACCGAGGGGTCCTCACTCGATGGCCGGTGGCGGAGTCTAGGTCAGGACGTGGCCAACCGCTCGGCCAGAGTGCCCAGCATCGCCATCGCCACCTCGGGTCTCTCCTGGAGAATGGCTTGAAACTCGGCGCTGCCGAGGACGAGAGCCCGTGCCCCTTCGGGACCCGCGATCACATCGGCTATTCGTGGTCGCCCGCGGAGCAAAGCCAGCTCACCGACATATTCACCGGGCCCAAAAGTCCGGATGTTGACGATCTCGCCATCGCGAAGCCGACGGGCGACGACCTGGCCACCGACGATCAGGATCATCTCGTCACCCTCCTCGCCCTCGCGATAGATCAGCTCATCCGGCTGGAAGTGACGCTCGGTCGTGACCGCCGCCAGTCGCTCCAAGTCCTCCGGGTCGATCTCGGCGAACATGGACACACGGCTGAGCGAGATCACGCACTCGATGGTGTCGAGGGTTCGGGATTCCTGCATTGTCGGTAGCTCCCATCGTGCCAGACCCTCCCTGACAAGAGGGGACGGGTCGTTCGCTGCGGCCCCGGCGAGACGCTCGAGGTCGGTCCGAGTCTCGTCGGCGAGACTGCGCACCGCCAGCGCGCGTACCCAGTGGTCGAAATCCGTGGCCAGGACCCTCAAGGTGGAGCGTCGATCGCCGGCGGCGGCACCCGGGTCCGATTCGATGAGTGAACTCAGTCGACGGGCCATGGTGCGCTCCGCCAGGCTGTCCAGGGCTTCCAACGCCTGCGCTCTGGTCTCCAGGTCGTCGTACCACATCCCCCTGGTGACGGTGGTCATGGCCTCCTCGGTGTCCCTCCGGGTGAGGGCGAGTATCGCCCACGTCTCGAGGCGGCGCTCCCTGGCTCTCAGGACCTCGACGAGATAGTCGCCCGCGCCCGAGGATGACTCGTCGCGCTCGAGCACGCTGCGGTTGGACCGCAGATGGCTCGCTCGCGTGATCTCTCGGGATGCCCACGAGGCGAGGCGATCGTCGGCGATGCCTGCGTCGCGGAGAGCGCGAAGGGCGGCATCGGTGGCTCGAACCGAGCCTGTCTCGAGCACGTCGAGGAGTACATCCGCTCCTTCGCCGTTCTTGGCGAGGGCGGCGGCCGCGGCATGTCGGGTGGGCACCGAGGCATCATCGAGGAGACGTCGTACCTGATCCATTGGGCCCCCTGCCGCGACCATCGCCGGCCCGACCGCCTCCCGGACGAAGCGATCGTGATGGTCGATGAACCTGGTCAGATCCAATTCATGGCCTTCGGGGCGGATCCTCACGGCCCTGAGACCTGCTGCTACCTCGTCCGGGTCGTCCGAGTCGACGAGCGCCGCGATGACCCTGTCGGCACGCGGACCGCCGACCAGTGCGGCGGCCAGGGCCCGGACCGCCGGCTGCTCGTCCTCCAGGGCCTCCTCCAGCTCGGGCGGAGCAGCAACCCCGGTGTCTTGGATCATCTCGAGGGCGCGTTGACGGATCGTGGCATCGGGGTCGCGGAGGATCGTTGAGATCTGCGTCAGGTCCGGGGCAGGCCATTGCCTCATGGCCTCGATGGCGGCGAGGCGCACCAGGGGCTCGCTGTCACCCAGCGCCCGGCTCACCAGCTCACGTGCCCGGTCGGGGTCGAGTCTGGCCAGCATGGAGACCCCCATCTTGCGGGCCTCGGGGCGCTTGTCCTCGAGACTGACTGCTATGGCATCGAGAGTGTCTGCATCGAGTGAGGCCGTGCGAACACCCGTTGTCGGCGCAGTGAACACCTCGATCATGCCCGCTTTGACGGCATCGACGAGGGCGAGGCCGTATGCGGGTCGCATCCGCCAGATCACCAGGAGCGTCACGACACCCAGGAAGAGCCCGACCACGGTCCTCACCTGTTGACTCATCGCAGCGCCCGCCAGGAGGATGGCGCCGGACAGCACCGTCCCGAGCTGAGCCGGGCCTGCGGTCATGAAGGCCATCACCTGGCCGCGTCTTTGTCTCGACAGCACGTTGAACAGTGAGCTCCATGCGGTGGCGCCGAGTGCGTTGACTGCCACCCATTGCAGACCTCTGACCAGGGTGGCAGTGGTCAGGTTGAGCCAACCCACCCAGACCGCGAAACCAACGACATACGCGATGGGCACGACTGCCAGGGTCATAACGACGCCGAACCTGGCCAGCAGGCGGTTGGCAACGATCAGAGAGACGAGGAACGTGGCAGCCGTGGCGAGGGCGGCGAACCCTCCCAGGTATGCGGCCACGTCCTCCTCGGTGTCGAATGCCGCGGTGACCACCTCGCTGAACGGGAACACGACCAGGAAGAAGAGAGCGTTCAGGGCCAGACCCGCCAAGGCGACCAGGCGGAGCATCCGGCTGCGGAGAGTGAGTGCTAGACCGCTCCCGAGATCGGACGCGACCGATCCGCGGGCAGCAGGGGTGTCCTGGAAGAAACGACGGCCGATGGCCATGGCCATGGCCGCTCCCACGGCGAAGAGGATGGCCTGAGCCACCAGAAGGTTCTCGGTCCCGACGAGACGTGCCAATGGCCCGGTCATGACGTTGCCGATGACACCGCCGGCTATCCCTGCCGAGGCGAAGATCGGATAGAGCCGCTTGGCCTGCCTGG
>DASWKM010000006.1:0-4992 GCA_036396635.1 Acidimicrobiia bacterium | reverse complement strand
TTTGGGGGGTGGTGTAACCGGTAGCACGGCAGGTTTTGGTCCTGTAAGAGCGGGTTCGAGTCCTGCCCCCCCAGCGAGACCACAGGAAGGCGGCGCTTGCCAACACATGTCATCGTCCTCGCCGCCGGCGAGGGAAAGCGGATGAAGTCGGCCCTTCCCAAGGTGGCCCATCTCGCCGCAGGCAAACCGTTGCTCAACTGGGTGATCGAGGCGGGGCGTCCCCTGAATCCGGCCAGCATCGTGGTGGTTGTGGGGCATGGCGCCGATCAGGTCAGGGCGATCCTCCCCGTCGGAGTCGACGACGCCCTCCAGGGGCAGCAGTGGGGCACGGGGCACGCCACCCAGATCGGTCTCGACGCCCTGGGCGGGGTGGAGCCCGATGACGTGGTAATGATTCTCTACGGTGATACCCCTCTGCTCACCTCACGGCTTCTGACCGACCTCGCCCACCTCGATCCTGGTGAGTCCGCCCGACTCATCTCGGCTGACATGGACGACCCATCCGGGTATGGGCGGGTCATCCGTGACGGCGACGACACGGTGTCGGGCATCGTCGAGGATCGGGATTGCACGCCGGAACAGGCGAGAATCCGGGAGATAAACGCCGGGATATACGCGATCCGGGCCGGTCGTCTCATCGAGGCGCTCAAACAGGTCACCAATCACAACTCGTCAGGCGAGTACTACCTGACCGATGTGGTTGGCATCCTGGTGGCCGAAGGTGACAGACTGACGGCTGTGAAGGCTTCACCTCAGGAGGTGATCGGCATCAACTCGCAGGACCAACTCGCCGAGGCTCGACACGAGCTGCAACGACGGATCAATCGCCGGCTGATGGAGTCGGGGGTGGAGATCATCGACCCTGGTTCGACCTACATCGACGAGACCGTCCGGATCGAGCCCAATGCACGCATCTACCCCAATGTCCACCTCGAGGGAGCGACCACGGTCGGTGCGGGGACCCAGGTAGGCCCGGACGTTTTTGCGGTCGACTCCACCATCGGCGCGGGCTCCAGGGTCTGGTACTCCGTCCTCCGATCTGCCACCGTTGGAGACGAGTGCGAGGTCGGGCCATATGCGTCGCTTCGCCCGGGAACCGTGCTCGAGCGAAACGCCAAGGCCGGGACCTTCGTCGAGACCAAGAACACCCGCCTCGCCGAAGGCGCCAAGGCGCCGCATCTCACCTACCTGGGCGATGCCACCGTGGGTAAGCGCGCCAACATCGGCGCCGGCACCATCACCTGCAACTACGACGGTCTCGAGAAACACCCGACGGAGATCGGCGAGGACGCCTTCATCGGCTCGGACACGATGCTGGTCGCACCGGTGAAGATCGGGGATCGGGCGATCACCGGCGCCGGGTCGGTGATAACCAGAGACGTCCCGGATGATGCCCTGGCCGTTGAGCGAACTGCTCAGAAGGAGATCCCCGGCTACGCTCAGAGACGAGAGGCGCGCAAGGCCGCCGAAGACGCAGAGGACTGACGTGGACATCGTCTCCCGAAACCGGATGATGGTCTTCACCGGGAGTGCCAATGAGCCCCTGGCCGAGGAGCTGGCCGACGTAATGGGCATTCAGCTGGGGAAGATCGAGCGCTCTGCGTTCGCCAATGGGGAGATCTACGTCCGCCCGATCGAGAGTGTGCGTGGCTCGGACTGCTTCGTGGTCCAGAGTCATTGCGCGCCGATCAACGACAACATCATGGAGCAGCTGATCACAATCGATGCCCTGAGAAGGGCGTCGGCGCGGCGCGTGACCGCGGTGATTCCCTTCTTCGGCTACTCCCGCCAGGACAAGAAGGTCCGCCCGAGGGAGCCGATCACCGCAAGATTGATGGCCGACCTGTTCATGACGGCAGGCGCCGATCGCCTCGTCTCGGTCGACCTGCACACCGGCCAGCTCCAAGGGTTCATCTCCAAGCCTTGGGACTCCCTCACCGCCCTTCCCATCATCACCGACTACCTGGCCGGGCGGATCGATGGCAAGACCACCGTTCTCTCTCCGGACGCGGGTGGTGTGAAGCGGGCCGAGCGGTACGCACGCCATCTGGGTGCGTCGGTCGCCTTCGTCTACAAGCGCCGTGACCCGGGCGAGCACAACGAGTCCGAGGCACTGTCGATGTCGGGGAAGGTGACGGACCGTCATGTGGTCATCGTCGACGACATGATCGACACGGCGGGCACGGTGTGCAATGCGGCCGAGATGGTCAAGGACTATGGGGCATTGAGCGTCCGCATCGCCGCCACCCACGGGATCTTCTCCGACCCTGCCCTGGATCGGATCAAGAACGCACCCATCGAGGAGGTGATCGTCACCAACACCCTCCCGGTGAGTGAGGACGTCGCCTCCATGGACAAGGTGAAGGTCCTATCCATTGCGCCGATCCTGGCCGAGACGCTTCAGGCGATCTTCATGGACTCATCGGTCTCGGAGATCTTCCTCGGCGAGAACGAATGACCCAACTCCGGTGATCGAGCCGGATCGCGGACAAGTCCAAGCCGATTCGACCGAGCGACTGATCCAGCTGCGGTTTTCGAGCCGGGTCGCGGACAAGCCCACCGACCCCTATGAGGAGCGACTGATCCAGCTGCGGTTTTCGAGCCGCGAGTCATACAATCGCCGCCTCTGTGAGTGCTCGACACCGTCAAACGCAGTCCCGTGACCAGTCCAGCTATCGAATCCTGTTGATCGCCCTCCTTGGCATCTTCGCGGTCCTGTTCTTCGTGTTCCGTGGGCTGGGCACTGAAGGCGACAACGTCCCCGAGGCCGGTGACACCACCACAACCACCACCAGTGACGGATCGGCGGGCGACGAGACGACCTCCACCTCGACGCCGACCGATGACCGCGGGACCGTCACGACCACCGGTGGGACCCCGTCGGAGCTCGATCCCCTTCAGGAGGTGACGCTCGACCTGATCTTCGAGGGCCTCCGCCAACCAGTCGCCATGGCCGCCCCTGCCGGGGATGATCGGCTGTTCGTGGTCCAGCGAGTGGGTGTCATCAGGATCCTCGACGCCAACCGCAACATGTTGGATCCGGCGTTCCTCGACCTGACCGATCAGGTCGTCGCCGGAGGCATCGAGCAAGGGATGCTCGGCCTTGCCTTTCACCCCGACTACGCCAACAACGGCCGGTATTTCGTCTACTACACCGACAAGAGCGGCCGACGCCAGCTCTCCGAGTTCACCGTATCGGGGAGCGACCCCAATCTGACCCTGGCCAGCACCGAGAAGGTGATCTTCGAATACGAGCAGCCCGAGGGGCACACCGACATCAGGCACTATGCAGGCAATGTGGCCTTTGGCCCGGACGGTTACCTGTGGGTCTCCATGGGTGACGGCGCCGACAGCCGGGACCAGGGCCAGGACCCGAACACCCCATATGGGACGATCGTCCGCATCGACGTGGACGGAGGCGATCCCTATGCCGTGCCGCCCGACAACCCGTTTGTGGCGGGTGGTGGATACGGCGATGTCTGGGCCTACGGGTTGCGCAACCCCTGGCGTTTCTCGATCGACCCGGTGGATCGCATGATCTACATCGCCGACGTCGGCCATGCAGATCAGGAAGAAGTCAACGCGGTGCCCGTCGACGAGGGGGGCGGCTACAACTTCGGGTGGTCGGACATGGAGGGGACGCGTTGCTTCCACAAACAGGACTGCGACGCCGCCGACTACACGTCACCGGTCCTGACCTACACCCACGAGGACGGCCTTTCCATAACGGGTGGTTATGTCTACCGGGGTGACGAGATCCCCGAGTTGGCGGGCACCTACTTCTACACCGATTGGGTCAACCAGTGGATCCGGTCGTTCAAGCTCGTGGACGGCCAAGCCACCGAGGAGACGGACTGGACCCAGGACCTGGGCGGTCCGGTGGGATCGATCACGAGCTTTGGCCTGGACGGACACGGTGAACTGTATGTCCTCACCTACGAAGGCGGTGTCTACAAGTTCACCGCAGTTCGCTAGCCATCCTCTGCCGGCAGCTCGACTACCTCACCGGGATAGATGAGGTCGGGATCACCTGAGCGCAGCCCGGGCAGGTTGACCTCGATGACCCGCCGCCAGTATGGCGAGATCTCGGAGTCCCGAGCCCCTGGCCCCAGATGACGCTCGGAGATCCTCCACAGGTGATCCCCCGCGACCACGACGACGGTCGTCGACGTCGCCGGGTTGGTGATCGTCACGGGGAGCCGTGGTTGGCTCACCGGCGATGCGACTGCCACCCCGCCCACCATCGACAACCCGACCAACGCCACGATCGCGGGCACACGTCCCATCGTTCGAACGTACGGCGACTCCCCATCCATTGGAAGAGGGTTACGATCGACGCATGAAGGTCCGCATCGGAATCAGCACCACCGACAAGCTCCTCGAGCTGGAGATCGAAGACCCCGCATCGTTCCGAGAGGAGATGGAGCGGGCGGTGGCCGAGGGAGGCCTCGGCTGGTTCACCGACTCCAAAGGGCGGACTGTCGGGATACCGGCTCGGAGCGTTGCGTTCATCGAGATGGAAGACTCCGGGGGAGCCTCCACGGTCGGCTTCGCCCCGGCCGTTTAGTGGTATGTCGCAAAATTGGCGAGGCGTTCTCTCCGGCCCTTGACGCCCCTGGCTCCTTCGAAGTGCTCGCCGCAGCTCCCCGTGCGAGACGCGCCCCTTATCCTCGCCAGATGACGCCAATGCCTCGGAGACACCGCGCCTCAATTCAGCGACACACCACTAGTTGGTTCGAGCCTGGCTCACCTGTTCACGCCGCGGGTCAAACGGCGCGGCGACGGCGCTCGGCGAGCCAACGTTTGCGAAGACGACGACGGTCGTCCTCGGCATAGCCACCCCAGACGCCCGACTCCTGATTGGTCTCAAGCGCGTACTCGAGGCAGTCTTCGCGAACCACGCAGGTGTTGCAGATGGCTATGGCGGCGTCGATCTGCTCTATGGCCGGGCCGGTGGTCCCTACCGGGAAGAAGAGCGTTGGCTCCGAGTCA
>DASWKM010000005.1:0-9754 GCA_036396635.1 Acidimicrobiia bacterium | reverse complement strand
GTCGACGACCCCGACCAGAGGGTGATCATCGTCGCCCACGCCGGCAGCAACGCCGTGGTGCTGGGTCATCTGCTCGGCCTCGACCCGGTGCCGTGGGAGTGGGAGCGATTTCGTCAGCCCCACACCGGCGTCTCACGTCTCACGATGATCCGGGTGAGCACCGGGTGGGCCTTCTCGCTGCGCCAACTCGGTGACGTCACCCACCTCCACCCGGGAATGGTCACGGTCTAGCGGTCCGCTGTCATCATTTGTGCGACGGGCCGCTGAAGCAATTGGGAGTATCTGGTTCAGAAGCGAATAGCCCGATCTCTTTGGGGTCACTGGCCGAAGCGGCGGGTCCGGCCCTCGTAGTCACGAAGTGCGCGGAGGAAGTCGACCCGGCGAAAAGCGGGCCAGTTGACGTCGACGAACACGAACTCCGAGTATGCGGACTGCCACAAGAGGAATCCTGAGAGCCGCGATTCACCAGAGGTGCGGATTATGAGGTCGGCGTCGGGAAGATCGGCCGAGTACATGTGCTGGGCCAACGCCTCCGCATCTATATGGTCGGCGATCTCCAACGCGGGCACACCTTCCCCGGCCAATTGGGTAACGAGATCCTTGGTGGCGTCCACGATCTCCTGTCGTCCCCCGTAGCCCATCGCCACATTGAGCCGTCGCGAGCCTTCGGGGTGCCTCTCCTCCGCGGTCTTGGCCGCCTCGACCAGATGACGTGGCAACAAATCGAGGCTGCCGATGAACTTCAACGCCATGTCGTAATCGGCACACTTCTCCGGAAGCCGCCCGAAGAGGTCGATGAGCACCTCGAAATAAGGATTGAGCTCCTCGGACGGCCGGGAGAGGTTCTCGGGTGACAACACCCACGCCGTGACCGCACGAATCTTGAGGTCGGCGGCCCAACCCAGGAAGTCCTCGAAGCGCTCCATCCCCTCCCGATACGACTCGGCGTAGCTTGCCAATCCCTCGGCACGGGCGTGACGCCGGTGCCCGTCCAACACCACGCCTATGTGACGGGGAAGACGGTCCTTGTCGAGGTTGGAGGCAAGGTTGCGCTCATATATCCGATAGAGAAGGCCGAGAGCCATATCCGGTAGGACATCGTACCGCCACCTGAACTGTTCGAAAGTAGCCGAGTATCCTTGCGGTGATGGAGCGAATCACACTCGGTCGGATGCAGAACCCGATCCGTGGCTTCCTCCACGGGTCCGCCGCGATCGCCGCGTCGGCCGGGACCATCTATCTGGTCTCACGAACCTGGGGAAACCTGACCGCTCTCATCGGATCGCTCGTGTTCGGACTCGCCCTCATCGTGATGTACACGGTGTCCTCGCTCTATCACTCGATCCCATGGAGCGAGGACTGGAAGAAACGTCTGCAACGGGTCGACCACTCGATGATCTACCTGGTCGTTGCCGGGACTTTCACCCCGATCGCCATCGCCGCCCTCGAAGGGGCAGCCCGCTCGTGGTGTCTCGGCCTCGTCTGGGGTATCGCCGTGGTCGGCATCGTCTTGAAGCTGGTTCTGCCCACGGTCGCCACCAACCTCTCGGTCACTCTCCAGCTCGTGATGGGTTGGACCGTCATCTTCTGGTTGCCCCAGATATGGACCTCATTGGGTCCTGGCGCGATAGCGCTGATCACCCTGGGCGGAGTCTTCTACACGGTGGGTGTGGTGTTCTTCGTCACCGAGCGGCCCCAGCTGTTTCCGAGGGCTTTCTCCTACCACGAGCTCTTCCACGTGTTCGTTGTGCTCGCCAGTGTCTCTCACTTCCTGGCGATCGTCACCTATGCGGTGCCTGCATCGGTTTAGTGACACATCACTAGAGGTGTACCACTAGGTGGCGGGGAGGACCGACACCTCCGCACAGAGGGCCTCTACTTCGTCCAGATCCCTGGGAACCACCACGGTCATGTTCTCGTGACCCTCGGGGGTGATCAGGATGTCGTCTTCGATACGCACCCCGATGCCGAGAAACTCATCGGGCACCACGTGGGTTATCTTCTCGGCCTTCTCCTTCTCCTCCTCCTCCAAAGCGACGGCAGCCGCCCGACCGAGTCTGATGCGTCTCTCATTGCGCTCTTCCCGGTCGTACGCGAGCAGCGTCAGCTCGATCTCACCTTTGTCCGGCGCCACATAGAGACCGGGCTCGACCGTGAGGGCCATTCCTGGCTCGAGTGGGCGGTGAACGCCGTCGAGCCGGTATGAGCCGCGGTCATGCACATCGAGCCCCAGCCAATGACTGGTGCCGTGCATAAAGAACTCGAAGTAGTGGTGCATGGCCAGCGACTCGTCGAGGGACCTCGGAAGAAGGCCGAGGTCGACCATCCCCTCGGTGAGGATCCGCGTGCACTCGTCGTGGATCGCCCCGATGCTCGACCCCGGAACGGCGAGATCGACACCTTTCCTCTGCGCGGCCAGGACGACCTCGTAGATAGCCCGTTGGGGGGTCGTGAACGAGCCGCTCGCCGGGAACGTGCGTGTGATGTCCGACGAATAGCCGTCTACTTCGGCGGCGGCGTCGATGAGGATGAGGTCGTTCTCACCGATCAGGCTCCGGTTCTCGACGTAGTGGAGGATGCATGCGTTGGCACCCGACGCCACGATCGACTCGTACCCGTTGCGCCGGGACCCTCGGAGCCGCCAGAGGTACTCGAGGACCGCCTCGACCTGATACTCGTACATGCCCGGCCGGGAAAAGCGCATTGCCTCTATGTGACCCTCTGCGCTCAGATGGCACGCCCGACGCAGACTGTCCGCCTCGTCCGCCGTCTTGAACAGCATCATCTCCCCGAGTGCGACCGAGACGTCCCTGATTGTGGAGGGGACGGTCCCGCCCATGCGCTCGCGGTGGGCGCGGGCGTCGCTGATGATCTTGGTGATCCGATCGTCGAACTTGTCGTCTCCGGTCGTGTACCAGAGGACCTCACGGCCAATCATGATCCTCTCGAGGACGGCGTCGAGCTCGTCGAGCTCGTAAGCGGCATCGGCGCCATGGTCTTTCGTCGCGCCTTCGGTCCCGGCCCTGATCCCGGTCCAGACCTCCATCGCCGGATCCTTGGGTCGGACGAACAAGGTGTACTCACCGTCATCATGGCCAGGTGCGATGACTGCCAGCGCCTCCGGCTCACCGAACCCGGTCAGGTACCAGAACGCACTGTCCTGGCGGAAGGGGTGGGGGACGTCGTAGTTGCGGATGACCTCATGTGCACCCGGGATGATGGCGAGACCTTCAGGCCCGACGACTTCGGCGAGCCGACGACGGGCCTCCGCGTATCGATTCGACATGGGCACCGAGGTTACAGCCACGCCGTCGAGACGATCCGACGAGCCCTCACCCTTCCGTGAGCTGGAGGTCGACCACGAGTAGGAAATGGTCCGACCCCAAGGCAGGGCCGAGCCGGCGGTCGACCACCTCCAACGCCTGGCCGTGCAGGAGATGATCGATGGGCACGCGCAGCAGGAGATTCGATTCCACCGGGAAGCTGGGCTGGAGGCCAAAGCCAACCTGGCTGTTGTGTAACTCGGCTGCGCCCATCAGCGCCCGGAACGGCGACGACCATGGAGTGGCGTTGAAGTCTCCGACGACGATGAAAGCGCCGGTCTGCTCGGCGGCCCATTCCCCGGCGAACTCGAGTTGAGCATTGCGAAGGCCCGCCCGCTCCCTGTTGGTCGGCGCCAGGGGATGGGTTGCCAACACCGACACGGGAGAGTCCCAGCCGGCTGGAGTGAAGACGATCTCGACGGCCCGTGGGTTAGCCATCGCAAACCCGAATGACACAGCCCGCACGTCCTCACCCCTCACCAACACCAACGTGCCGAAGATGAGGTCCTCGGATCGGGGCCGGATGACCTCGTATTCGAGGGCGGCCGAGTCGATCGCAACCTCCCACGGTCTGCTCGCCTCATGCAACAAGACGAGGTCCGGATCCACCGTCTCGATGTACTCGATGACCTCCGAGTAGCTCTCATTGGTCGAGAGCAAGTTGAACGACATCACCCGGACCGAAGGAACGTCCAGTGACGCCTTCGCCGGAGACCCCACATAGAGCGGGAGCACGACGACGAGGTTGATCACAGCCACGCCGAGCACCCCATAGCCGATCCTCCGCCACCTCGACATCACGACGATCAACCCGAGAGCGGCGAGGCCGACGACGTACTGAGCCCTGAAATTGGCCAAGACGTCGAGCCACCACACCCATCCTCCAAAGAAGGCCGCCAGAGAGATCAGGGCGAGTGCGATCGCGGGTATCGCAACCAGAATCACCGGGGCCAGGCTAGGAAGAAATCAGAGGCCCACGAGCCACGAGGCGATAGCTCGACCGATCTCGGGGCCCGAGTCCTCCTGGATGAAATGGACACCCGGCACGGTGACCTCGGTGAGGCTCGGCCAGGATCGGATCCGAGCCCGTATCCGATCCCCAACGACCGAGCCCGGCTCCGCGTTGACGAACAACTTGGGGACGTCGGCCCCCGAGAGCCACTTCTCGTTGGCCTCGATGACCCCGACCATGTATGCCGGCTCTCCATCGATCGGTATCTCACGAGGCCAGGTGAGAGTGGGGCGGCGTGACTCGCCCGCCATCAGATAAGGCGCTCGATAGATCGCCATGTCCGCCTCCGGGATCGGGGTGAGCACCGATGCAGGGAGAATCCGCTCGACGAAGATGTTCTTGGTCAGGACCATCTCCTCGCCCGCCTGCGAGCGCATGCCCTGGAACACGCGTCTGGCGGGCTCGGGCCAGTCATCCCAGGTCACCGGGGTGACGATGGTCTCCATGAAGGCAACGCCCTTCACCGCGCCCGGGTTCTTGCGACCCCAATCGAAGGCCAGGGCCCCACCCCAGTCATGGCCGACCAATGTGACGTTCGAAACGACACCCAGCACCTCCAGCAGCGCCTCGAGGTACTCGGCATGCATGGAGAATCGATATGCGCCGGCGCCGGCCGCGATCTGTGCCGAATCACCCATCCCGATCAGATCGGGGGCGATGCAACGCCCCATCCCTGCCAGCTCCGGGATCACCTTCCTCCACAGGTACGACGACGTCGGGTTGCCGTGCAGCAGGACGATGGGGTCACCCGAGCCGTGCTCGACGTAGGCCATGGACGAACCGAGCACGCTCACGGTCTTCTTCTTCAAGGGATCGAAGCGTCGACTCACCATGTCGCGATTATTGCGCGCTCATCGCTATTCCTCCTCCATCGCCGGCGCAGGGCCCGGATCACCCATCCCCCTCTGCACCGCCCACGTTCGGACCACGCCGAATGCCTCGACAACCGTATATGGGCCGTCATCGATTCGTTTCTCGAGGAGTATTTGCATGATCTCGCCCACATGCGGCCCCGGCTGGATGTTCAGATAGCTCATGACCTGATTGCCGTCGATCGGCGCACGCAGCCTGGCCAGCTCCTCTCTCGCCGATAGGACGGCGATTCGCTCCTCCAGCTCGTCGATACGGTCCTGGATGATCTGCTCGCGTTTCGGGTTGGTGGTCGTCACATCACAGCGGACCAGCTCGTTGAGTTGTCCGAGTAGGTGGCCCGCATCCCTTACATAACGACGCACCGCCGAGTCGGTCCAACCCATCTCGAGGGTGTGCGGCCGGAGATGGAGGTAGACGAGCTGTGACACATCGTCCACCACCTCGCGCGGGTATCGAAGCTCACGAAGCCGTCGACGGGCCATGCGGGCACCCACCGCCTCATGATGATGGAACGACACCCCATCGACACCTATCTCTCGGGTGGCGGGCTTGCCGATGTCGTGGAGCAGGGCCGCAAGCCTCAGAGTCAGATCGGGCGACGCCTTGTCGACCACGGCGAACGTGTGGGCCAGGACATCCTTGTGGTGATGCTCAGGGTCCTGTTCCATCGCCAACCCGGGAAGCTCGGGCAGGAAGTACCCGGCCAGACCGGTATCCACGATCATCAGGAGGGCCCCACCGGGAGCAGGAGCCATCAGAAGCTTCGACAACTCATCCCTGATCCGCTCGGCTGAGATGATTTCGAGTCGCGGAGCCATGTCACGGACCGCATCGACCGAGAGGTCGTCCGGGGCGAAGCCGAGCGTGGCCTGGAAGCGAAACAGGCGCAGCATCCGGAGCGGATCGTCCCCAAACGAGATCGCCGGCGCGAGGGGTGTGCGCAGTGTGCGTGACGCCAGATCCATCAAGCCGTCGTGGGGGTCCACGGCCTCGAGATCGGGCAGGGAGAGCGCGATTGCGTTGATGGTGAAGTCGCGTCGGCTCAGATCGGTGAGAATGTCGTCCGAGAAGGTGACAGTGGGTTTTCGCGATTCATCCCGATAGACCTCGCTCCGGTAGGTCGTCACCTCGATCGTGTGCCCATCCTTCCGGGCAGCCACCGTGCCGTATGCGGCTCCAAGCTCATACACGGCATCGGCCCAGCCCTCGAGCAGGCCCGCCACCTCCACTGGCCTCGCACCCGTGGCGAAGTCATAGTCCACCACCGGCCGATCCAAGAAAGCATCACGCACGGAGCCACCGACGAGGAATATCTCGTGGCCGGCGGCCGCGAACACCTCGGCGAGCTGGGCGGGAGGGAGGTTTGGCTTGGTGAGGAACTCGAGCCGCGCTGGAATCACGGTGCACCAGGCTATCGGTGGTGCCCTCTCAGATTGAGACGGTCTGGCCCGCTATCCGACCAGACCGTCTCAAATGTCGAAGCCGGTGCGGGGTCGACGAGGGCCCTGGTGGCCCGTTAGACGGCCACCCCGGCCGAGATCGCCTTGGCTCTCAACTCATGAGGGTTGCGCACGAACGGGACGACCACATCGATGCCGACCGTGCCCTCGATGACGTGGCTGAGCATTGATTGATCGAAGGTATGCATGCCGTAGAAACCGCTCTCCTTCATGACGTCGACCAGATATGAGGAATCCTCGTCGGCAATGATCCACTCCTGGACCCGCTCATTGCTGGTCAGCACCTCCGAGGCCAGGACCTGGCCCGAATCACCGGCATCGACAAGCAGCTGACTGATCACGCACTTCAGCTGGGAGGCGAGCTGTCGACGGATGACCTGCTGCTGGGACTCGGGGAACATCGATATCAGACGATTGATCGTGTCGGCGGGATCGCTGGTCCGCATCGTGGAGATCACCAGGTGGCCGGTCTCGGCCGCGTCGATCAAGGCACCCGCCACATCGGGACCAGCCACCTCGGAGACCATGATCACATCGGTGTCATGACGCATCGCCCCCCGGATGGCGCCGGCGACATCGGTGAAATCGACACCGACCTCCCTCTGAGCGACCACGGACCTCTTGTCCGGGTGAAGAACCTCGATGGGGTCTTCGATGGTGAGGATGGCCTTGCCCGTGTTGGAGTTGATCCAATCGATCATCGAAGAGACCGTGGTGGTCTTCCCCGACCCCGATGGGCCGGTCACGAGGATCAGACCCGACTTGGCGGAGACATACTTCTCCAGGCTCTTGGGGAGGCCGAGCTCTGCAAAGGACTTGGACCCAGGGACCACCCTCCGAAGAACGAGCGAGACCGAGCCACGTTGGCGAAAGGCGGTGGCCCTGAAGCGTCCCAGCTCATGCCGGCCATACGCGAAGTCCGTCGAGCCACGCTGTTTGAAGACCTCGGCCGCCCGTGCGGTGAAGATCTCCTCGGCCAATGCCTTGGTGTCGTCCGGCCCCAACGGCTCGAAGCCATCGAGCTGGCGTAGTTCGCCGTCGATACGCACGATGGGTCGTGAGCCGACCTTGAGGTGTATGTCCGAGGCTCCCCGGTCCACTGCTTGTCTGAGGAGCGCGTCAATGGTATTGGTCATCTGGTGGGAATCCTCGCCTTGCGCCGTCCAGTTCTATCGGCGCCGGGATACGAGAGTTGAGTCCTGGTGATCGCTCAAACGTTCCAGTATCTGGAGATTGCAGAAGCGGCAGCGGAGAAGGCGAGCAGCGATCGATCAGGCGAGTGTCTCTCGCCTGCCCCGGCAACGTCCACCCCACTCATGCCACGGAGGACGACGGCCGTCGACGTCTCCAGCGCGACGAGGTCGTAACCCCCCTCGAGGGCGAGGATCGTGCGGTTGGGCGGATGAACCTCCGCCAGACGAGCTGCCATCCATCCGAAGTCGTCTGCCTCGAGTTTGAGGTTGGCCAGCTCGTCTTCGGCATGAGCGTCGAAGCCGGCGCTCACCAGGACCCAAGTCGGCTCGAACTGGGTGACGACGACGAGTGCCAACTCCTGCCAGGCACGTCGGTAGACGTCACCAGCAGTGCCCGCCGGCAAGGGAATGTTGACGGTCGTGCCCCTGGCGTCACCCGCCTCGATGTCGTCCACATGCCCTCCAAACGGATAGAAGTTGGCCTGGTGAATGGACACATAGAGGGACCCCGAGTCGTCGGCGAGCATCTCCTGGGTGCCATTCCCATGATGGACGTCCCAGTCGAGGACCGCCACGCGATCGCCACGGGAGCGCAGATACGCTGCCGTCACCGCCACGTTGTTGAAGATGCAGAATCCCATGGCACGGTGGGAGGTGGCGTGGTGACCTGGCGGCCTCGCCAGTGCAAATCCGGTGACGTCACCGCCCTCCTCCAATTCCTCGACGAGGGCTCGCACTCCTCCGGCGGCGGTCAGGGCGGCCTCCCAGGATTCCGGGGAGACAAATGTGTCGATGTCGAGTGCACCGCCACCGGAGGCGCAGAACTCCTCGATCATCTCGATGTAGGAGAGGTCGTGAACCACGGCCAACTCGGTGCGCTCGATGGCGGGGGAGATGATCTCATCGATGGCAAGCTCCGAAGCAAGGATCCCCCGCATCACCGCAGTCACCCGATCAGGTCGTTCCGGATGACGTGGCCCGGTGTCATGGGAGAGGGCCGAGGGATGGTTCGCAACGACGACATCCATCTCCGTACTCTCCCACAAGTGCCTCTTCGCGTAGAGGGTTCGTGGCCGGATCCCGTTGTCTTCACCTCAGGGTGGTTCCGGGCGAGAGCGCGCCCATGGAATGAGGCCGTCGCCTCTCCCATGGTGCGATTGGATCGTGGTGGGGCCGAGTTCCTCTCCTCGGTCACCCGACATTTCGAGTCCCTCGGGTTGCCGGAGGTCTTCTCACCCGCACTTCACCCGGCCTCGACCGGGTCATGGCACCGAATTGGATACGACAAGTACGCCGAGCTCGACGTGATGGAGTGCTCTCTCTCGCGAATCGCTGATCCATCGAGCGAGGCCAGGGTCGTCTCCAAGCCGGACTGGGAGGAAGTATTGGCCGTCGACAGGGTCGCTTTCGATGGGTTTTGGGGCATGAGCAGAGTCGGGCTCGAGGAGGCCCACGCCACCAACAAGGACACGGTGCTGCTCACGGTCGAGGAGGGCACCGCATTGTCTGGCTACGCGATCGTCGGGTCGCAATGGGGCGTCACGTACCTCCATCGCATCGCTGTTCATCCGGAACGGGCGGGTACCGGCGTCGGCACCTCCCTGGTGCGAGCGGCGATGGGCTGGGGATACGACACCGGCGGCCGGATCATGGTCCTGAACGTCCGCCCTGAGAACCATCGAGCCAAGCGTCTCTACGAGAGGATCGGCTTCGCCGTGACCGGATCCAGGCTCGTGGTCCTTCGTCATCACGGCCGGTAGCTGCTGAACTGACCGGATGCCCGCCGCCATTCCCGACCGATACAAGCTCGAGGTTCGTCTCGGCCGTGACGGCGACATCGAGGAATGGCTCGCCACCGACACCTCGCTCGACCGGCCAGTCCTGATTCGCAGT
>DASWKM010000004.1:0-8302 GCA_036396635.1 Acidimicrobiia bacterium | reverse complement strand
AGATGACCTTGAACGTCCCATCACTCTCGATCCGGGGGATTGGCAGGCCCTGGTCACCCTGGTTCAGCCGTTCTCATTCGAGTTCCTCGAGTCCCGGGTGGGCCGTGGCGGCGCGGTTCGGACGCTCCACGCACTCCATCGACTCGGCATTGCGGATGCTGCCGACGACGCGGAGATCGAACGGCCCGACGATGACGCAGAAGGATTGACGGTGGACGACAGCCAAGCGACGTGGATCGAGGAGGTCAGCTTGTCCGTGGAGACGGCCCCCGAGCTCGTGGTCGAACCTGAGCTCGAGATCGAGGTGGAGGACGCTCCTGAGCCCGTGTTGGAACCGGTCCCCATCGCAGAGCCAGACCCTCGCCCCGAGCATGTGCTGGTTCGGGGAGTCTCCGCGCCGGCCTCGACGACGTTGACCGACGGTGTCTATGACGAGATCCGCCGTCTACGGAGCAAGGCCGCGGAAAAGTAACCGGTAGCCTCGCCCGCCATGCGCGAGCGAAGCCCCTGGAAACCCGATCGCCCTCTGTTCATTGGCCTCGCCGGTGGGTCGGGCTCGGGCAAGACGACGATCGCCGACGAGGTCGTCGACCGGCTGGACGGTAGGGTCGCCCTCCTCCATCACGATGCCTACTACCGCAACCTGGTGGAGCTCAGCTTCGAAGAGAGGACCAGGGTCAACTACGACCACCCTCAGTCCTTGGAGACGGAGCTGTTGATCGAGCACCTGGGGAATCTGCGGTCGGGGCTCGCCATCGAGCACCCCGTCTACGACTTCTCGGTGCATCTCCGATCGGATGAGACGGTCAAAGTCGTGCCCGCCCCGGTGGTGGTGGTCGAAGGGATCCTCGTCCTCTCCGAGGCAATGCTGAGATCGGAGCTGGACCTCAAGATATTCGTCGATACCGATCCGGACCTCCGTCTCGCCCGGCGTCTGCAGCGCGACATCACCGAGCGGGGACGGTCCGTCGACTCGGTCATCGACCAATACTTCGCCACCGTGCGCCCGATGCACCTCGAGTTCGTCGAGCCCTCCCGCAGATACGCCGACCTGATCATCCCCGAGGGTTACAACCCGGCTGCCGTCGCAACGGTGGTCGAGCTGATTCGATCACGTCTCGGCTGAGCTGTGATGGCGCTCTCGAGCCAACATCAGCCGATTCGCCACACCTCCTCCTGGCGACCGTCGAGGAAGGAGACACCTTTGGGACCGAGAAAGGCGTCTTCCTCCAACATGATCTTCGCCGGCTGACCTTCCCATTCCACGACGTCGATCTCCACCGCGAGCTCGATCGACCAGCCGGTGTTCTCAACCAGAGGGTGATCACCGGCGCCGGGGATGCCCTCCTGGTTGTCCCACATCCCGATCGTGGGACCGGCGGCATGACCGTGGAGCCCAATCGGGTGGCTGTACACGATCGGGCGGAGCCCTTCCGCCCTTGCCTTCTCCAACGTGATCGCCAGCACCTCGTTCCCGGTGCGGCCCGGCACCATCGTCTCCATGAGGAGGTCCTGGACATGGTTGGCTTGGCGGAGCCCTGCGACGATCGACGTCGGGATGTCGTCCTCATCGTCTCCCATGACATAACCGTGCTGTTGTTGGTCCGTGTGATACCCGTTGCGGACGATGCCAAAGTCGATGTGAACCAGGTCGTGGGTCTCGATGACTCGGTCGACGATGCCATCGGCCGGCGAGCCGGCCTCGGTCCCGCGCCGTTGCAGCGTCACGCCCGGGTGAAACCAGACGTCGAGCCCGTCATCATGGGCCCGCTGTGTCAGCCACCAGGCCACGTCCTCGGTGGAGGAAGTCCCGGGTGTGATCACCTCACCGGACAAGGCCCGGCGCAGAAACCCATGCGCCAGCGCGCAGGCCGTCTTCATCGCCGGGGCCTCCTCCAGGAGCCTGGTCTCCAACCAACCGAGAGCGAGACTCTCGGCCGGTCGCAATCGATGCTCCCCGATGGCCCGGGCGAGCTCCCTGTGCTCGCTCGAGGTGAGCCCGTCACCAAGGGCGAAATCCTGGGAGACGTCGATTCCTATCGGCCCGGTGACGTCTGACAAGTATTCGGCCAGGGCACTCCATTGGTCGGGCTGGACGGTCGGGTCCCACACCGATGGGAACGGCCCGACCGGGTACCGGGCGATGGCGCCCCTCTCCTTTCCGTGGGCCTTGAACACGAGCAGAGTCCGGCGACGAGCGGTGCCGAGCCAGGTCGCCGGGAGCATGGTGCGGGCCACCGGGTCCTCGTTGTACTCCCTCGCATCGATCACCCACGCTTCCAGCCCGGCTCGGCTCATCAGCGGGGGAATCAGCTCATCGAGCCGGCGCTCGATCAAGGCGTCGTGCTCGTCGGCCGTGGATCGGAGGTCCATCGGGTGAAGGTAACAGCGGTCTCTAGAATCCGGTCGGTGACGAGACGATCCACAGTGGCGGTGCTCGGCGTGGGGGCGATGGGCGAGGCCCTGGTCTCCGGGTTGCTCGGGGCCGGATGGTCACCTGCCGAGCTGTCGTTGTGCGTCCGCCGTGGTGAGCATCGTGACGAGCTGGCGCAGCGGACTGGTTGCGACGTTTCCCTGGACCCGATGGAGACGGTCAGGGGCCGGGACGTGATCGTCGTCTCGGTGAAACCGCGGGACGTCGCCGACATCCTCAAGGTCCTCGCCGGCGAGATCACCGACGATCAGACTCTTCTCTCGTTGGCTGCCGGCGTCACCACCCAGACCTATGAGGCCCAACTCGGTGCGGTCCCGGTGGTGAGGGCGATGCCCAACACTCCGGCCCTCGTGAGGGAGGGAGTGACCGGTATCGCCGCCGGAAGCCATGCCGGGGCCCACCATCTCGACGTCGCCCGCGAGGTGCTTGGGGCCGTTGGCTCGGTTCGGATCATGGAGGAGAGCCTGCTCGATGCAGTGACCGCCGTATCCGGCACCGGCCCGGCCTACGTGTTCCTGCTCGCCGAGGCGCTCACCGAGGCGGCGATGAGGGAGGGCCTCCCCAGAGATGTGGCGGAGAGCTTCGTGCACCAGACGATCCGTGGAGCCGGTCATCTGCTGACCGACACGTCGAAGAGCCCTGCTCAGCTCCGCTATGAGGTCACTTCGCCCGGCGGGACCACGGCGGCGGCGATGCACGTGCTGGAAGAGAAGGGCTTCCGGGCGGTTGTAGAGGATGCGGTGCGTGCCGCCGCGATCAGGGCACGCGAGCTGGGAGGCGGGTCCTGAGTCTCTTCTCCAGGGCGACCATCGCCATCACTGGTGCGGCACCCGTCGAGCATCTGGTCACCAACACCCGACCCGGTCGAGCCCTGGCCCGCCGTTTTGTCGCCGGCGACACGCTGGACGAGGCGGTTGCGGTGGCGACCAGGCTGAACCATGAGGGCTTCATGGTGTCTTTCGATCTTCTCGGGGAGGAGGTGCATGACCGCGACTCGGCCATCACAGCCACCGATGAGTATGTCGAGTGTCTCGACAGGATCGGCACCGAGAGCCTCGATGCCAACATCTCGGTCAAGCCGACACAGCTCGGGCTCGCCATCGACGAGTCGTTGGCGATGGGCGCAGTCGAGCGGCTTGGCGCCCTGGCACTCGATCACGGGACCACGGTCACGATCGACATGGAAGACTCGCGTTACACCGAGGCCACCGTGCGTCTCTTCGAGAAGGGCCAGGCCGCGCACGGCAACCTCGGGATCGCCCTCCAGGCCTATCTCCATCGCACCCCCGCCGACCTGGAGCGGGTCATCCCGCTCGGCGGTCACATCCGGCTCTGCAAGGGCGCCTACGTCGAGCCCGATGAGGTGGCGCATACTGCGAAGCATGACGTCGACGATGCGTTTGCCGGCTTGCTGCGACGGCTGATGGGCGCCGAATCGACCAAGCCTGCCGTCGCTACCCACGACGGTGCAATGATCGATCTCACCCGGGAGCTGTCGAAGGGTCGCATGGGCCCGTTCGAATTCCAGATGCTCTACGGGGTTCGCCCCGAGCTGCAACGCGAGCTCGTGACCGAGGGTTACCCCATGCGGATCTATCTGCCGTTCGGGTCGCAGTGGTACCCGTATCTCACCCGACGTCTGGCAGAGCGCCCTGCCAACGCCCTCTTCTTCGCCCGCGCCCTGGTCGGCCGGTAACAACCCCGAAGCTCAGGTAGCAGCGGCCATATGGCTCGAATCCGCTCATCTTCTGAGCGCCGTCAGCACCGAGCCAGAATCCAATGTGCAATGGCGCCTGCTGGGCGAGGTTGACGGTCCAACAGATTCGAGTGTGAGATCTGATGTGCAAGGGCGCCTGCTGGGCGGGGTTGACGGTCCGACAGATTCGAGTGCCATCAGCATTCGGCCACACCGCTCCGATAGTGGAGATCCAGCTGATCGTTTGACACCGCCTTATCCTCGTCTCGAATGCCAGGACAGAGTGACCTCGAGAGGCTCCTCGGCCCTGATCGTCGTCGGCTACCCCGCCCCAAGGGACTGGCCACGTGGATCGCCGCAATAGCGGTCCTCATCGGTGCGGGGCTGGGCCTGCTCTGGCCGACGGGGGTCCCCGACCTCGATCTGGATGAGATCGGCTTCGCCGATGAGGTGGTTCGGGCAGAAGTCGTCGTCGCCACCGGTGGCCCATGTTCGTATGCACCCGAGGCCGACTGTCTTCTGTACCAATACGAGGTCTCGGGTGACCAGCCCGGGGCGAGCGTGGCTCTCGAGTTCCCCGATGCTGCCGGTCAACCCAGGCTCACCCAAGGCGACATCGTGTTCCTGGCGGTCGTGAACCTCGATGACGGGACGGTTGACTACCAATACGTCGACAAGGATCGACGTCTGATCCTGCTCGTGCTCGGTCTCGCCTTTGCGGCCGTGGTCGTGGGGCTGGGGCGAATGCGCGGTATGGCGGCATTGGTGGGTCTCGTGTTGAGCATCGGCGTCCTCATCTGGTTCATCCTCCCCGCGATCGTGGCGGGCGAGGACGCCGTCTTGGTGGCCCTCGTCGGTGGGGGAGCGATCGCCCTGGTGTCGCTGTATCTGGCCCACGGTTACAACCCCCTCACCCATGTCGCCGCCCTGGGGGCTTTCTCCGCCTTGGTGCTGACCACAGGTCTGTCGTGGCTGGTGATTGTGGCTGCCAACTTCTCAGGTCTGGTCTCGGAGGAGTCCTTCTTCCTGCTGGCGATACCCGACCTCGACCTCAATGGGTTGCTCCTGGCAGGCGTCGTGTTGGGAGCGATAGGGGCGCTGGACGATGTGACGGTGACCCAGGCCTCGGCGGTTTGGGAGGTGCACACCGCCAACCCGTCCTTGGATTCGCACGCTCTCTACGAGTCCGGCATTCGTGTCGGCCGCGATCACATCGTGTCCACGGTCAACACGCTGCTCCTGGCCTATGCCGGAGCCTCCTTGCCTCTTCTCATCTTCTTCGCACTCGCCGATCAATCACTCGGATTGACCGCCAGCTCGGAGATCGTCGCCGTGGAGATAGTGCGCACCCTCGTCGGGTCGATCGGGCTCGTTGCTGCGGTGCCCGTCACCACGTGGCTGGCTTCTCGCGTGGTCAAGCGAGAGATAGCCGGGGCGGTCGCCCAGAGCCATTGACGTGAGCCCGGGCCCCGAGCGACCAGCCGAGCGCGACGTCGTATCCGTCTGGTGGCGCGCCTTGTGGGCAGGCGCCATGTTCGGTGGCGGCCTGCTCTGGGCCGTCGCCGTCGCCGTCGGGTTCACCGGTGCAAGCCCCGGGCAGCTGGTATGGGCTGCTTCGGTACTGGTGGCGGTTTCCCTCCCCGGTGTGGCGGTGGGGCAGCTTCGGGGTCGCGCCGAAGGCGATCGTACAGTCGTCATGTCGACGATCGCCTCGGTGGCGGGTGTCGTCTCGATCCTGCTCTTCCCTTTTGGCGGCCTCCTGACCCTCGCCGATCTCTTCGATTGGCCCATCTACGACAACTTCATTGAGGCGGGCAGACGGCTTGGGCAATTCCTGCTCGGTGCCTGGCCTGCTCGGTCTCATTGTGAGGTGGCGTGCTGTGAGAGGCGTGTGGCTCCTTCGTGTCAGCCTCGTGTTCTCCGGAGTGATCGGTCTGGCCAGCGCCGTCTTCTTCGATGTCTACCCACTGCTGGTCACATTGCATGTGGTGCTCTCCATGACCTGGCTCGTGATGGGCGTGGCAGCCTGGCCGGCGGGATGGTCAACAGCCGAGTGACGGTCTGACCTGAGTGAAATCCTCTGATTCAGAAGAGGGGTCAGGCAGCCCGATTGAGCGTGGGAGAACGGTCAACTCGACTCAGCCGCTCACCCAGGCTGATCAGCCTGTGGCCGATCACCTCACGCAACCCGTGGGGTGAGTGCTCGTGTGGGTCGGGGAGACGCACGTGTCGACGCAGGTACTCGCGGTGGTAGATCTGTGCTGTTCTGAAGTCGTTAAGCATGACGTTGCTCCTGTTCGTCGGTTCGCAGGTATGAGTCGAGGAACCCGCCGGCGTCGGCGAGAGACTGCTCGCGCAGGGAGTAGATCTTCTGCTTGCCTTTGTGCTTGTCTGCGGACATCTGCACCCGGATGAGCCCGGCTCCGCGGAGCTGGTTGATGTGGTGGTGGACGGTCGACTTGGAGAGCCCCAACAACTCGGTGAGCTCGTCGAGAGAAGCCCCGCCCTCGCTGATCCGACGCATGATGCGAAGACGCTTCTCATCGCTCAAGGCCTTGTAGATGCGCACCAGCCACGACGGGGGAGCCTCAGGGTCACTATTGATGAACTCGTCGGGGATTCCGTAGTAGACGATGAGGGTCCCGCGGTTGGCGTCTACCAGCGACAGCGGACGGGTCACCACCGATGGCACCAGCACCACCCGCGTGATGCCGAGTGGGATATCGAAGGCGAGACCACTGGTGACCTCCTCGATCACCGCTTTGGCGTCGCCGCGAACAGGCGCAGCCCGCCGGGCGGCTGCCGCCCGACTGATCGATCCGGCGAACTCCTCTTCGTAGTTGGCAAACACCTCGGTGCGGAATCGCGTGAGGATCGACGCATAGCGGCCGGGGAGGCCCTCGGTCTCCAGCATCCACTGGAGGTACTCGATCAGCCCTGGCTCGTCGTCGACGGCATCTCCCAACAGCCTGATGGCGGCGTCGAGATCTCCACCAGCGGCCTGCTCGATGAGCGACTGGTCATCGTTTTCGCTGCTGTAGCCGAGGAGCCACCGGCGGAGACGCTTGTCGTCGACCGTCTCCAACCACCCGTAGACATGCTCGGGGTCGTGCGGGTGGGGTGCAGACATCAAGAGGCTGGCGATGCCCAACCAGACGGCACAATAAGGGCCGCCGAGTGTCATGATCTCCTCGGCGAGATCGTCGGCAACCAGCGTCTTCACCTCGTCGTGCCATCCTTCACCGAGGTCGTATGCGGTATGAGAGTCCTTGGGGTTGAAGGTCGACCAGAGCGTCAGTATGAGCTCGAACGCCGCGCTTCCCTCGACCTCGATCGGGATGCGGCGAGGGGCGATGGCGAGGTCGCGAACTTTTTCGCCTGGGGTGATCAATTCGGCCATCGTGAGAGTCTCCACTCGAGATTCGATGTGTGTCGAATGTCAGTATCACCGATGAGTATCGATCTGTCAATCAAGATTCGATAGATACCTAATCACGCGATGATTCGCCATAGTCTTCGAATCCTCCGCTTCCTTCTCGAGGCTGTGCGACCTATATCGAGGTCGGGCAACCTCAGGTTTGCTGGGACCTACACTCGCCGGCCATGGCAGGTGTGAGACGCCCGACCGCGGCCGAGGTCTTGGAGACGGTGGGCGTGCTCTCCGCTGTTGGCACGCTGACACTGGGCCTGCTCGGAACCCTGCCCGACCACCCCGATTTGGAGGTCGGACGCGAGGTGTTCGGGAACATCCCGGACGCGGTGGTCTTCGTGTTCTACGTCACCGTGGCAGGATTTCTCTGGCTGACGCTTCACCTGTTCGCCCAGCGGGCGGTGAGCTGGCAACAGGGTGGTCGCGACCCGAGAAGCGGCAGGTGGGGGGTGCGGCTCAACCGTCTGTACCAGGGCCTGTCGATGAGGACGGTGATGCGTGACCCCCGGGCCGGGGTCATGCATTCGATGGTCTACTTCGGGTTCATCGTTCTCTTCCTGGGAACCGTCACCCTCGAGATCGACCATCTGCTCCCGGCCGACTTCAAGTTCCTCGAGGGTGGCTTCTATCAGGGTTTTTCGGCGGTCCTCGACGCAGCTGCCCTCGTCTACCTCGGTGGTCTCACACTTGCCGTCGTCGGCCGATATGTGATTCCGACATGGCGGATACGATCGAAGACCAG
>DASWKM010000003.1:0-8531 GCA_036396635.1 Acidimicrobiia bacterium | reverse complement strand
GCCGGGATCGCCCCCAACACCCTCGACACCGAGCTCCTGCCCCCGGCGGTGGACGTGGTGGTGGCCGGCAACCTGATCCACGACAACGGCTACGGCGACTTCCCTCACAAAGGGGCGCAGTGGGCCTCACAGGGGAACGGGATCATCGCCGCCGGCGTGGAGAGCTCCCTCATCACCAAGAACCTCGTGGTCAACCACCCTTCCAGCGGGATTCAGCTCACCTTCAACGTCGACGCCAACGTCTACATGGACACCGACATCACGGTCACCGAGAACGTCGTCAAGGGCTCGGGCCTTGGAGACCTGACCCTCTCCGGACCGGCGCAGTCTGGCAACTGCTTCGCCAACAACGACGTCGATCACACCATGCCGCCGGCGCTGGAGACCACCCAGCCGTGTGACGGTCTCCGCTTCCCCGCCCTCTGGGAGCTCGGATCCGTCTCGTCGCTGTTTGGGCGGGTTGTCGAGCGCGGGCTCGCGTTGGACACCGAGGTCTACTACGGCGACATGCCCCATCCCGGCCCACAGCCGCAGGTGCCGGGTGGCGCCGATGCCCCCGTTTTGCCCGCCGTCGACGTCTTTGCCGGTGCCGTACCGGATCTCGATGCGATCGAGGTCCCGACGATGCCGGCAGGTCTCGAAGTCACCCAAGAGAAAGGTTTCAACATGATGGGTGTGACCTTTGCGTCAGCCATTGGAGGCTTCCTCGGCCTCTACGCGTACGTGCTGCCCCTCGTCCTTTATGCGACGTGGGTGGTGATCGCCGTCTGGGAGATCGTCAGCAAGCGGGAAGATCTGAGCAGGGGTTGGGCGATCGGGTGGATCCTGGCCATCCTCATCGTCCCGTTCCTCGGCGTCATCGGGTATTACATCCTCGGCAAGAGCCGGATTCCGGCCGCATATCGGTGGGTCCTGCTCGCCGGTGGCATGGGCGCCTATCTGCTGTTCTTGGTGCTCGGGCTTGTCGTCGGGGGTGTGGTCTAGGCGTTGACCGCCCGGATTCCCGCGGTGTGAGCGATTTCGACGCGGTGGTCGTCGGCGCCGGTCCCAACGGTCTGGCGGCCGCCGTCGAGCTGGCCCGATCGGGGCGCAAGACCCTCCTGGTCGAAGGGTCTGAGACAATCGGCGGCGGCACCCGGACCGAGGAGCTGACCCTGCCGGGTTTCAAACACGACGTCTGCTCGGCCATCCACCCCTCCGGCATCGCTTCGCCCTTCTTCAACGAGATCGGCCTGGAGGTCGACTGGGTGCACTCACCGATCCCGTTCACCCACCCACTCGATGGCGGTCGGGTGGCCGCCCTCCACCGGTCGGTGGAGGAGACCGCCGCTGGGCTAGGAGAGGACGGGCCTCGTTACAAGAGGCTGATCGGGCCGCTAGTGGAGACCGTCGACGACGTCGTCGAGGATGTGCTCAGCCCGATGACGCTCAACCCGAAGCACAAGCTGGCCTATGCCCGGGTGGCCGCCATCGGCGGCCTCCCCGCGGCTGTGCTGGCAATGCGGTTCTCCACCGACGAGGGCAAGGCCCTGATCGCCGGTCTGTCGGCGCATTCCATCGCCCCGTTCCAGGCCCCGGCCACCGCCGCGGTGGGTGTCATGTTGGGCGCGATCGGCCACAGCCACGGCTGGCCGATGGCTCGAGGCGGGTCGGAGGCCATCGCCCGTGCACTGGCCGAGCGATTCACCGAGCATGGCGGCGAGATCGAGGTGGGGAGGATGGTCGAATCCGTCGAAGAGCTCCCCGGCGATATCACCATCCTCGATGTGATGCCGCCGGCAGCTTTGGCCATCGCCGGTGATCGGATCTTGCCGGCCAGCTCGAGGAGGCTGTCCCGCTGGGAGCCCGGTTCGGGGGTGTTCAAAGTGGATTGGGCGCTCGACGGCCCCATCCCCTGGGCCGACCCGCTGAGTGGCCAGGCGGCGACGGTCCATGTCGGTGGCACCTATGCCGAGGTAGAGGCGGCGGAGCGGGCGGTCTTCCGCGGTGAGCATCCTGCGCGCCCCTTCGTCTTGCTGTCCCAGCAGTCGTTGTTCGATGACACCAGAGCACCGAAGGGAAAGCACACCGCGTGGGGTTATTGCCATGTCCCCAACGGGTCGGATGTCGACATGACCGGAGCCCTCGAAGCCCAGATCGAGAGGTTCGCCCCGGGCTTCCGCGACCTGATCCTGGCCCGGTCCACTCGGAACTCGGTCCAGTACGAGGCCTACAACCCCAACATCATCGGTGGGGACATCGGGGGAGGCGGATTCGGGTTGAAGAAGGTGATGCAGCTCGGCGCCAAGCGGCCCTATACGCTCGGCCAGGGCATGTTCATGTGCTCCTCGGCGACACCACCGGGGGCGGGCATCCACGGGATGTGCGGGTTCTATGCGGCCAGGGCGGCTTTGGCATGACAAGTTGTCGATGGAAGGGGGTCAACCCTCTCATCGAGCCTGGTCTCCAGCTAGGCAATGGTCTTGTGCATTGGCATCAGTATGGCTCGTGTGCCGCGGGCAAGCGCCACCCGTCGCACCGCGCCATTGAGCCTTGCAACGAGGGAAGGGCCCCGCAGGGCCCTTCTCCGTCACATGATCGAGAACTCGGTCAGGAACCGAACGCCTCCTCGAAGGCGGCCCGAAACTCCGGCGTGCTCGGCCCGCTGAAGCCGCAGTAGTTGACGTTCCCGTCGAAGGCGGTGATCAGGTATTGCTGACCCGTCTCGAACGGGAACCCGTCGATCAGCGCCTCGAGGCCCTGGGGCGCCCTCAGGATCACCTTCGTAGCGTCCCCGCCCTTGAACCAATGGTCCACATCGAGATTGACGGTGTCCTCCTCTGCCGAGGTGACGGTTCCCTCGAAGGCCATCTCCATCTTGGCCAGCTCGTCGACCGAGAACTGGATGCACATCGTGGTCGTGGTCCCGCCATCGGGTGCAGTGAGCTCCAAGGGCGGCCCTTCGGCGACCCCCGGTCCTTCGTCGCCGCCGGTGAGTGCGATTGCCCCTCCGACCGCCACGACCAGGGCCGCCACCGCGGCCACTCCGATCATCCAGGTCGTCTTCGGCGAGCGACTCGTCTCGTCACGTTCGGTGGTCGGTGTTGACATGATTCCCTCCAGTAGCTGGCGCGACGACTCGCTCGTCACAGGTTCTGTCGGCACACCTGAGTGCATGGGGTCGATACCGGCCAGGCGCTCACGGATCTCATCAGTCATTTGATTTCTCCTCGGCGTGTCGATCCCGTTTGTGTCCGGCAGTGGAGGCATCCTGTCGCGGCAACGCCGCGGCGAGCTTCTTCTTCGCCCTGGTGAGCCTGAGACTGACCGCGTTGGCAGTGGTGTCGAGCGCCAGGGCGATCTCACGTGGCTCCAACTGCTCCCATGCCCAGAGACGGAGGACCTCCTGATCCGACTCCGGGAGGGTCCCCAACGCGCCGGCCAGGTCCAGGTCGTCGAAGCCATCCGATGGGTCCGCCGCCACAGGCAAAGGCTCGCTCTCGAGACGTGCCACCAGACGCAGGTGCCTGCGACGTCCCCGACTGTGGTTGGCGAGAATACGTCGGGCGACGCCGTAGCACCAGGGGAGGGCCTTCTCTTCGGGGATGTCGTCGAGACGACGCCAGATGGTCATCAGTGTCTCGGAGAGGAGGTCGGCGGTGTCATCCACGGAGACGCGGCGGCCCAGGTATCGCTGAAGCGGGTCGAACACCTCGCCCACGAGGTCCTCGAAGCGATGACGGCGCTCGAGCTCAGATTTCACGATTGTCCTGTGTCCGGCAGCACGTCGATTCTGTCACGACGAGAGATCGATCTCATGGACGTCGTGACGGCCCAGGCTCCATGCCCGTATCTCCGGCTCGCCTTCCAGGCCCACCACCAGATACACCCAGTCGGTCTCGACCGCTCGCTCCAGGTCCATCGACGACATCCTCGCCGACCCTCTCGGGTGGGAGTGGAACACCCCACCGAGCCGCCAGCCGTTGGACTCGGCGTCGGTCAATGCCTGATAATGCTCCTGGACGGGAACGGTGTAAGACACGGCCGACGCATCCGAGTTTCCCGTCGGATACGCCTTCACCACTCGACCACCGTGCATGGCGAGCAGGCCACATGCCTCGTTGGGCAGCCCGGCCACACAGTGATCGATGATCTCATCACGCAGATCATCAGGCAGGCGGACGACAGGTCTCGTCATAGTCCACGATGGCGGGCAGGCGACGTGGGTCGCCACAGGCCGGGCAACCCGGGTCACGGCTCACCGACACCACGGTGAAGTCCTGCTCCAGGGCGTCATAGACCATCAGCCGCCCGGTCAACGTCTCCCCAATCCCCAGCAGGAGCTTGATCGCCTCCATGGCCTGTATCGAGCCGACCACCCCGGGCAGCACTCCCAACACACCCGCCTCGGCGCATGAAGGCGCCAGCTCCGGCGGCGGCGGCTCGCGATGGAGGCACCGGTAGCACGGTCCCTCCCAGGGCTCGAACACCGACACCTGGCCCTCGAAGCGGAAGATCGATCCGTGCACGACGGGCACACCGGTATGAAGTGAGACGTCGTTGACCAGGTATCTGGTGGGGAAGTTGTCCCCGCCGTCGACGACCACGTCGTAGTCCGACATGATCCGCAATGCATTGGATGCGGACAACCGCTCCCGGTGGGTCTCCACCTTCACGTCGGGGTTGAGGGCTGCCAATGTCTCGCGGGCCGATTCCACCTTCGGCATGCCGACACGGTCGATGTTGTGCAGGACCTGGCGCTGCAGGTTGGAGGCGTCCACAACGTCGTCATCGACCACCCCGATCGTGCCCACCCCGGCCGCGGCCAGATACAACGCGGCCGGGGAGCCGAGACCACCAGCTCCCACCACCAGGACCTTCGACCCGAGAAGCATGAGCTGGCCCACTTCGCCGACCTCGGGGAGCCGGACATGACGGGCATACCGGGTCTTCTGGTCGACCGTGAGCCCGGTCGGGTCCCCCCAGGGGAAGCCTGCCGCCTTCCATGCGTCGAAACCGCCTGACATCGAGGAGGCACGGGTGTGGCCCATGTCCGACAGCGCGGCTGCGGCCAGCACAGAGCGCCAGCCACCCGAGCAATACAAGACGACCTCGCCGGCGGGGTCGGGCGCGACCGTGGCGATGTCGCGCTCCAGGACACCGCGCGGCACGAAGAGCGCACCCGGGATGGCGCCCTGGCTGTACTCGTCGGGCTCGCGGACATCGATGACGGTGACCTGGCCGAGACGTTCGAGCACCTGCTCCGGTGTGATCTCGGTGATCCGGCGCCGGGCTGCCTCGACCAGGTCTCGATAGCCGGCCATCAGTGGGCGTGGGCGGGGTCGACGACCTCGGGATCGATCTCATACCGGGACAGGGCGTCTGATACCACGGTCGGCTTCATCTTCCCGGCGCGGACCAGGCCCGACAGGGCGGCCACCACGACATGACCGGTGTCCGTCTCGAAGAACCTGCGCAGGGCGCTCCGGCTGTCAGACCTGCCATACCCGTCGGTGCCGAGGGTTATGAAGTCACGGGTCATCCACCGGGCGATCTGATCGGGGACCATGGTCATGAAGTCGGTCACTGCCACGATGGGGCCATCGCCGTCGGCCAGGAGCTTGCTGACGACAGGGACACGCCGCTCCCCCGAGACGTGCAGGCGGTTCCAGCGGTCCACCTTCAGGGCCTGCTCGCGAAGCCTCTTGTAGGAGGTGGCCGACCAGAGCTCCGCCCCGACCCCGTAGTGCTGGGCCAGGTCGGTCTGTGCCAGGCGCGCCGCCAGGTTGGCGGAGCCGGAGAAGAGGATCGACGTGTCGTTGTTGGTCCCATCAGGTGCCGGCGCCCACCGGTACAGCCCCTCGATGATCCCCTGCGAGACCCCTTCGGGACGCGCCGGCTGGGCGTAGTTCTCGTTGTAGACGGTCAGGTAATAGAACACATCGTCGGGATCGGGGCCATACATCCGCTTCAGGCCGGCCTGGACGATGGTGCCCACCTCATAGGCGAATGCGGGGTCATAGGCCTGACAGACCGGGACGGTCGACGCGAGGACCAGGCTGTGCCCGTCCTGGTGCTGTAGGCCCTCACCGGCCAGGGTGGTCCTTCCTGCCGTGGCGCCGAGGAGGAACCCGCGTGCTCGAGCGTCACTCGCGCTCCAGATCAGGTCACCGACTCTCTGGAATCCGAACATGGAGTAGAAGATGAAGAAGGGCACCATGGGGACGCCACGGGTGGCATAGGACGTGGCGGCTGCCGTCCACGAGGCGAGAGAGCCCGCTTCGGTGATGCCCTCTTCGAGGATCTGGCCATCCTGTGACTCGGCGTAGGAGAGGAGCATCGAGGCGTCCACCGGCTCGTACAGCTGGCCCTTCGAGGCATAGATCTTGAGCTCTCGGAACAGCGAGTCCATGCCGAAGGTGCGGGCCTCGTCGGGCACGATCGGCACCACACGGGGGCCAAACCCCTCGACGCGGGACAGCGACCGGATCAGCCGGGTGAAGGCCGCGGTGGTGGATGCCTCGACCTTCCCCGAGCCGGCCATCACCTCGGCGTACGCCTCGTCACCGGGCAGGTCCAGTCTGACATCGGCCACCACCCTCTGTGGCAGCGGGCCGCCCAGCTCGTTGCGTCGGGCCATCAGGTAGTCGTATTCGGGTGTGCCCGGACCAGGGCGAAGGTATGGGGGCTCCCGGTCCCCTTGCAGCGCCTCGTCGGGAACCTCCTCCTCGAGATGCAGGGTTGCCCGCAGAGTTCGCAGCTGTTGATTGGTCAGCTCTTTGATCTGATGTGTCGCGTTGCGCCCTTCGACGTCGGGTCCCAGGGTCCAGCCTTTGATGGTCTTGGCCAGGATCACGGTGGGCTTGCCGTTGTCGATCTCGGTGGCCACCTTGTAGGCGGCGTAGATCTTGCGGAAGTCGAGACCGCCCCTGCGCAGGCTCCAGATCTCCTCGTCGCTCATGTCGGCGACCAGCTCCTTGGTGCGAGGGTCCTTGCCAAAGAAGTGCTCCCGGACGAAGGCGCCGTCCTCGGCCTTGTAACGCTGGTACTCGCCGTCGACGGTGGTGTTCATGATGTTGACCAGGGCGCCATCGGTGTCCTTGGCGAGCAGGGCATCCCACCCACTTCCCCAGATGACCTTGATCACGTTCCAGCCGGCGCCTTTGAACACCGCCTCCAGCTCGGTGATGATCTGACCGTTGCCCCGCACCGGGCCGTCGAGCCGTTGCAGGTTGCAGTTGATCACCCAGGTCAGGTTGTCCAGTCCCTCCCGGGCGGCCAGGGAGATCGAGCCGAGGGTCTCGGGCTCGTCGACCTCCCCGTCACCGATGAAACACCAGACCCTGGAGTTCGAGGTGTCGTCCAAGCCCCGGTTCTGCAGGTACTTGTTGAACCGGGCGTGATAGATCGAGTTGATCGGGCCGAGGCCCATCGAGACTGTGGGAAACTCCCAGAAGTCGGGCATGAGACGCGGGTGGGGGTAGGAGGGCAGCCCGTCGCCCCCGATCTCGAAGCGGAAGTTGTCCAGGTGCTTCTCATCGAGACGACCCTCCAGGTACGCCCGGGCGTAGGTGCCGGGTGCGGCGTGACCCTGGAAATAGACGTGGTCACCGCCACCCGGGGCGCTCCGGCCCCGGAAGAAGTGGTTGAAGCCCACCTCGTAGAGGGTGGCTGACGAGGCAAAGGTGGACAGATGTCCCCCGATTCCCTTCTCACGATGATTCGCCTTGACCACCATCACTGCGGCGTTCCACCGGATGAAACGGCGGATGCGGCGCTCGATGTGCTCGTCACCCGGGAACTCGGGCTGTTCGTCGATAGGGATGGTGTTCACATAAGGAGTGGTGACGGCTCCGGGTATGCCGAGACGGGTCTGGTGGGCACGCTCGAGGAGCTTGGCAAGGAGGAACCTGGCGCGGACCGGCCCCGGTCCGTCCACAACCGCATCCAGTGAGTCGAGCCACTCCTGGGTCTCGGTGGGGTCGGTGTCGGGGAGCTGGTGGACGTACTCGTCCCCAATCGTCTCGCCGAATTCGGAAGGCATATGTCGAAGGTTAGTTACGCACCGCTCTTCTCTCCCGAGAGGCGGGAGGGCCGGCGACAGGCGGGGTTGATCTAATGGGCCGCCATGCCTGCCCAGCAGGCACCGTTGCACAGCCGATTGGCCCGGGGGGTGATCTGGTGGAATCCCTATGCCTGCTCAGCGGCTTGATGGGTGGTGGCCTTCAGCGGGGAGGGGACCGTCATCAGGGTCTCCAACCATGGCTCGACGATGGCCAACAGCCGGATCGGGGCATCGATCTGGGGGATGTGACCGGTGTCGTCCATCTGAACCAGGGTCCAGTCAGGGCGAAGCGAGCACAACCACTCCACGGACGTTGGCGAGACGATTCGGTCGGCCAATCCGTGCGCGACGAGTGTTGGCGCCTTGATGTCGCGGATCATGGCCACGAACGAGGCGCGTTTGAGAAAGAGCCTCCGAATCGATTGCCCGGTCTTGGGCACGGCGTCGGCAGCCCAAGGGAGATGCCGGCGTGTCTCGGCCAACTCCA
>DASWKM010000002.1:0-1723 GCA_036396635.1 Acidimicrobiia bacterium | reverse complement strand
TAGGTTGACGGCCATGCTCAAGGGGAGGTTTGACCAGCTGGGCAGCCCCGAGCTGGAGACGACCCTGCGCCGCATGGTTGTCGTATTCCGGTTCCTGGGATGGATCTGGATGATCCTCCTCGTCGTCGTCACTCTGGCCTCGAGCCCGCCGCCCCGACTGTGGATCGTCTACGCATCGGTCGTCCTGGCCACCTTCTGGGTCCTGCTCACCTGGTACATGGCCCGCAACCATCCCCAACAACTGGGGAAGGCGCCGTGGTTCGCGCTCGACTCGATCGTCATGCTCGCTGTTGGCGCCGCATCGATCGCATCAGGGGCCGACGAGCTCTTCCACGGCGGTCTGCCCCTCTCCTATGTCTTCGTCGGCGCCTCCACGCACGATCCCAGTTTTCGGGCCGCCCTGTTGGGTATGCGAGACGACATCGAGGAGATGCTCGGGTGGAGATCGAGGCTGTGATCAGAGATGACGCCCTCCTCACGCCAAGTCTCGAAGCGGCGATTGAGACCGCCCGTGAGGCCCTGAACAATGCCATCAAGCATTCCGCCGCGGCCCGGATCTCGTTGTTCTCTGAGCTGGACGAGGGTCGGGCCCTGATCCACATCCGGGACAATGGGCGGGGGATGAGCGCGGACGATCGGATGACTGTCACCAGCCGCCTGAACAGAAGAGTCGAGCCAGTCGGTGGCATCGTCACCCTGGAGTCGGCCGACACCCATGGGACCGACGTGAAGATCGCGGTTGGCGCCTGAGCATGACACGGATCTTTCTCGTCGACGACCACGACATCGTGAGGGCGGGGATGCGATCGGTCCTGAGCGACGATTTCGAGATCGTCGGAGAAGCGGGCGACGTCGACCGGGCGGTGGAGGCAATCGTGAGGCTGGGCCCCGATTTGGTCGTGCTCGACGTCAATCTCCCCGGTGGCGGCGGAGCGCTTATCATCGAGCGTGTCCGGGCGACACGACCGGAGACGCGCTTCATGGCCCTGACCGTGTCCACATCACGAGAGGCGGTCCTCCGGATGATGCGCGCCGGCGTCGACGGCTACATCACCAAGACAACGCAGACCGCGGATCTTCCCTCTCTCATCAACCAAACGGCGACAGGACAACGACCGGTCTCACCGGACGTGGCGGGCTTCCCCCTCGACATCGACGAGGACATCGAGACCGACTCGCCGACGGAACGGCTCACCCCGCGCGAGCGGGAGGTTGTCTACCTGATGGCGCGGGGTTACTCATACCGGGAGACCTCCCGGCGCATGGGCATCTCGGTCAAGACCTTGGAGAAGCACATGGGGAGCATCTTCGAGAAACTCTCGGTGGCCAGTCGGCACGAATTGGCCGCACTCGCCTTCGAGGAGGGCTACTGGGGGCAGGGCGGGCAGTCATAAGCTGAACCCGGTGGTCTTCTTGTTCATTGCCGCCGCCGGCGTGTTGGCGGTTGCCGTGGCGCATCTCGTCATCGGCTGGTTTGTCTCCAACGGGTTGCGAAAGGGGGCACTGGAGGTCATGGAGCGACCGGCCGATCCGGGTGTCTTCGTCAGAGCCGTGTCCCCTAGTTCGATCACGTTGGAGTCCGTCGTGCCCCGCCAGGACATCGGCCATCCCGGGACACTGGGTCTGGCCTGGGACGGCGGATACGGGCAGATGGGCGAGGTCAGCGATGTTCGGAGCATGCGTTCGACCCGGCCTTTTCGGATCATCGAAGGTGATTTGCCGC
>DASWKM010000001.1:0-4420 GCA_036396635.1 Acidimicrobiia bacterium | reverse complement strand
GCTCTCAAGGTGGCCAGGGCCTATCACCTCGCCAATGGAGAGCCACAGCGCGCCATCGTGATCGGCCGCGAGATCTCGTATCACGGCAACACGCGCGGTGCCCTCGATGTGTCCGGGAGGGCATCGTTGCGTGAGCCTTACCTGCCCTGGTTGGGTGCAGCGGGCCGGGTTCCGGGCGTCCTCGAGTATCGATGCCCCAATCCGGATCATCCTGAATCATGTGCGACATGGCATGCAGCTCGGCTGGAGGATGAGATCGCGCGGTTGGGCCGGGACCAGGTCGCTGCCTTCATCGCCGAGCCGGTGGGTGGTGCGGCCAGCGGCGCGGCAGCGCCACCCCAAGGGTATTGGGAGGCAATGACCGAGGTCTGCCGCTCTCATGGTGTGCTGGTGATCGCCGACGAGGTGATGACCGGGTTCGGTAGGACTGGCCGATGGTTTGCGTCGGAGCACTTCGGTCTCGTTCCAGATGTCATGACTCTGGCCAAGGGGGCTTCCAGTGGTTACTGGCCGCTGGGTGTATGCGCCTTCTCGGGGCGGATCACCCAAGCGCTGCGATCCGCGGGCTTCATCCACGGGCTCACCTTCTCACATCACCCGGTCGGTGCTGCAGTCGGTCTGGCGGTCATCGCCGCAATCGAAGAGCTGTCGTTGGTCGAGGCCGCCCGTGTCCGGGGCGCAGAACTGCTGGCCGAGCTCGCCGGCGCACTCTCCGCACATCCTCACGTCGGCGATGTCCGCGGGCTTGGCCTCATGATCGCAGTCGAGCTCGTCGAGGACCGTGACAGCAAACGCCCATTCCCCACGTCCGCAGACGTGGCCGCGAATGCGGCGCTTCTTTGCCGCGAACAAGGCCTGCTCGTATACCCGAGCACCGGCTGCGCCGGAGGAGGTAGAGGCGACCTACTGATGATCGGACCACCATTGACGATCTCACGGGACGAGGTCGCCTTGATCACCTCCATGCTCCCCAGAGCCTTGGAGCGGCTCTAGTGGTTTGTCGCGAGACGGGCCACCAGTGAGCGTCACGACCGTCTGGTCCGCCGACAGCGCCCTCCACGACCCCGCGGCCGAGGTGTGGATCGGCATTCGGACCGACGGTTCGGAGACACCCGAGCGCGGCGCTGCCTTCCGCCGCGCCGCCGTGGCCGCCCGGTCGCTCATAGTGGAGCCGACCGAGCACCCGATTTCGTCGATCACCGCGGTCCACGACGCAGGCATGATCTCCTACTTGGAGACCGCCTACGACGAATGGGTGAAAGCCGGCTTTCCGGAGGATCCCGGCCAGGACCGTGTCGTGGCATACGCCTTCCGTCACCCGGGAGCCTTCGGGCATCTGCCAAACCGGTTCCCGGCGAGTCGGGCGGCGATGGCCGGCGTCTATTGCATGGACACGGCGACGGTGATCGGCCCGGGCACCTACCGCGGCATCCGCTATGCGGTCGATTCCTCCTTGACCGCTGCCGACCTCGTCCTCGGCGGGGTTGGCTGCGCCTACGCCGCGGCCCGCCCTCCGGGCCATCACGCGGGCTTCGACTCCTTCGGCGGGTCCTGCTATCTCAACAACGCGGCCATCACCGCGCAACACCTCGCCGCCTCCGGCGTGAGGCGGGTCGGCATCGTCGACATCGACGCCCATCACGGAAACGGCACCCAACAGATCTTCTACGAGCGCTCCGACGTCCTCTATACATCGGTCCATGTCGACCCGGCAATGGGATGGTTCCCCCATTGGAGCGGGCTCGCCGACGAGACCGGGTCCGGTGCCGGATTGGGCTTCAACCGCAACTTCCCATTGGCCCCGGGGACCGGTGACCAGGCCTTTCTCGATGCCGTCCGATCGGCATGTGAGCTCGTCGTCGACGCGGGTTGTGAGGCTCTGGTGGTCTCACTCGGACTCGATGCGGGTGTCGGCGACCCCGAATCCCCTCTCACCGTCTCGACCGGCGGATTCGCCGGGGCCGGCGACATGCTGGCCACCCTCGATCTGCCCACAGTCCTCGTCCAGGAAGGCGGATACGATTTGGCGGCGCTGGAACAGGACCTGACCGCCTTCTTGACGAGATTCTCCAACGCGGGAGACCGACCCTGAGCCATAGCTCCACCGGTGTTCGAGTGGATCGAGCCGAAGGTTCCCGGTGGGGAACTCAAGCTTTTTCCGTCGATTGCCGAAACTAGGAGGCAATGACAGCTTCGAATCCCGCTCTCCGCGAATGGGCGTCGCACCCGATAGGCAGGGCAGCCAGGGTCGCAATCGCCGTCGCCGGAATGATCACCGCAACGATCCTCCTCACGGTGTCGCCATTGGCGTCTACCGCTTCATGGGCCGTGATCCTCACTGGATTGGCACTGACCGCAACCTCTATCCGGGCGGCTCTCATCCCGACTCCTCGGCGCCTGGCCCTGGTCGCCGCCGTGGGCATCGCAATCCCGGTCGTAACCCAGCTCCTCTGAGGTCACCGGCGCCCGATAATGGGCACCGCACGTAGCAACGGCCACCGGCTAACGGTGGCCGTTGGCCGTTGTGGCGTGGAAGACGACAAAGCCTCCGCCCTTATGGATGGGGGAAATCCCCCATATACAAAACGGCGCGATTCAGACACCATCTGCGAACGGGGGGTTTCGGGAGCGGATCGACCTTCCGAGAAGCGACAACGGGGAAGGCGCCGTGGTTCGTCGGCGCACTGTGGGGTGGTCTCCCCGGCTCTCTGATCGCCGCGGTGCTCTTGGCAACGGAGCAATTCGCCGTCCACGTGATCGCCGACCTCAACCCGGTCCGGGCTGCGGGGAGCATCATCTTCTTCATCGTCGCCGCCATCGTCGGGTGGACTTTCGACAGGCTTCGTGACTACGACCGCGCCCGTCGCCGGGTCGAGGGAGAGCTGGCAGCCGAACGTGAGGCTGTTGCCGCACATGAGGCTCGGGTAGCCATGGTCGACACACTTCACGACTCGGTGCTCCAGACGTTCCATGCCATACGCATGGGAGCCGACGACCCCGCTCAGTCCCGTTACCTGGCCCGACGTCAGGAACGAGAGCTGCGCCGTCGGATCGAAGAGTGGCGCTCCACGCACGATCCCAGTTATCGGGCCGCCCTCCTGGGTATGCGAGACGACATGGAGGACATGCATCGTGTGGAGATCGAGGCTGTGATCAGAGATGACGCCCCTCCTCACGCCAAGTCTCGAAGCGGCGATCGAGACCGCCCGTGAGGCCCTGAGCAATGCCATCAAGCATTCCGCAGCGGCCCGGATCTCGTTGTTCTCGGAGCTGGCGGAGGGGCGGGCCCTTATCCACATCCGGGACAATGGGCGGGGGATGAGCGCGGACGATCGGATGACTGTCACCAGCCGCCTGAACAGGAGAGTCGAGTCGGTCGGAGGCATCGTCACCCTGGAGTCAGCCGACGCCCATGGAACCGACGTGAAGATCGCGGTTGGCGCGTGAGCATGACACGGATCTTTCTCGTGGACGACCACGACATCGTGAGGGCGGGGATGCGATCGGTCCTGAGTGACGATTTCGAGATCGTCGGAGAAGCGGGCGACGTCGACCGGGCGGTGGAGGCAATCGTGAGGCTCGGCCCCGACTTGGTCGTGCTCGACGTCAATCTCCCCGGTGGCGGCGGGGCCCTGGTCATAGAGCGAGTCCGGGCCACACGACCGGAGACGCGCTTCATGGCCCTGACCGTGTCCACATCACGAGAGGCGGTCCTCCGGATGATGCACGCCGGCGTCGACGGCTACATCACCAAGACGACGCAGACCGCGGATCTTCCCTCTCTCATCGACCAAACGGCGGCAGGACAACGACCGGTCTCACCGGACGTGGCGGGCTTCCTCCTCGACATCGACGAGGACATCGAGGCCTACTCGCCGACGGAGCGGCTCACCCCGCGCGAGCGGGAGGTTGTCTACCTGATGGCGCGGGGTTACTCGTACCGGGAGACCTCCCGGCGCATGGGCATCTCGGTCAAGACCCTGGAAAAGCACATGGGGAGCATCTTCGAGAAACTCTCGGTGGCCAGTCGGCACGAATTGGCCGCACTCGCCTTCGAGGAGGGCTACTGGGGGCCGGGCGGGCAGTCATAAGCTGAACCCGGTGGTCTTCTTGTTCGTTGCCGCCGCCGGCGTGTTGGCGGTTGCCGTGGCGCATCTCGTCATCGGCTGGTTTGTCTCCAACGGGTTGCGAGAGGGGGCACTCGAGGTCAAGGAGAGACCGGCCGATCCGGGTGTCTTCGTGAGAGCCGTGTCCCCTAGTTCGATCACATTGGAGTCCATCGTGCCCCGCCAGGACATCGGCCATCCCGGGACACTGGGTCTGGCCTGGGACGGCGGATACGGGCAGATGGGCGAGGTCAGCGATGTTCGGAGCATGCGTTCGACCCGGCCTTTTCGGATCATCGAAGGTGATTTGCCGC